>CAJQOW010000030.1 GCA_905480055.1 uncultured Acidimicrobiia bacterium | reverse complement strand
GGTGCTCTGGCTCGGAGGTTCGGCGGTGGGGGAGCGGCGGTCGTCGCGGCTGCGGTCTTCGCTGGGCTCGCCGGGTTCTTTCTCGGAGTTGGGCATCTCCTGTCAACGACAACATTCGACGTTTTCATCTGGGCACTCGTGATCGTCCTTGTCGCGGCGTTGATCGATCATGCCGACCCGAGATGGTGGCTTGCCGTTGGGGCGGCAGTGGGCATTGGGATGCTGAACAAATTCACGGTCATTGCACTCGTCATCGGGCTTGGGCTCGGACTACTGCTGACGCCGCAGAGGCGGATTCTGAGAACTCGGTGGCTGGCGTGGGGCATCGGCCTGGCTGTACTCATTGCCTTGCCGACGCTCCTCTGGCAGGCCTCGAACGGCTGGCCCCAACTCGAGATGTCTCGCGCACTTTCCGGGCGCGATGGAACTGCCGACTATGTACTCATCCAGATCGCGATCGTCTCGGTCTTTCTCATCGTTCCCGCCGCGGCAGGTTGGTGGTGGTTGATGTTCGGACGCCGCGGAAAGCAGTGGCGAGCGTTTCCGATCGCGTTCGTCATCCTCTTCGTTGTCTTCCTCGTGTCAGGCGGCAAGGGCTACTACGTCGCACCCCTGTATCTGCCCCTGTTCGCTGCCGGTACCCTGTGGTTCGAAGGCCTCAGGACCGGCGCGCGCATTGCAATGGGGGCTCTGATAGGTGCAGGTGCCGTCGTTGGGCTGTTCCTCGCACTTCCCGTGGTTTCGCCATCATCTGTTGGGCCGTTCAACGAGGTGAACGGGGAACTCGGCGAAACGTATGCCTGGCCGGAGTTGGTGGACCAGGTGGAGGCCGTGTATCTGACGATTCCGTCAGCCGACCGAGCCGATGCCGTGCTCTTCACCGCGAATTACGGGCAGGCTGGTGCGATCGAGGTCCTCGGCGAGGGGAGGCTCCCCCAACCGGTTTCGGGGCACAACAGCTATTGGGCATGGGGAACCAGCGAGTCGATGGGCCCGATCGTCGGCGTCGGATGGGTGGATGGTGCGCTGCGCAGCATTTGCCCGCGTATCGACCGGGTTGGAACGATCACGAATCCGGCGAACCTCGAGAACGACGAGTTCGGCACCGCGTTGTGGCTATGCATGGAACCCACGGCGCCTTTGGCGGAGATCTGGAGTGATGTCCGCCACTACGACTGACGGTGATACGCCTCGTGCCCGACGCTCAGTCGTTGGTGATTTCGCCCGGCCGCCTTCGTCTACATGCTGCCGCTGAGGTCTCCCCAGGTCCATCGGGTCGCATCCGGGGCCCACATCATCGGTGTTTTGGGTCCGGTGTTGGATGCGTGCCATCGAGCGATTGCCTGTTGCACGTGCATGAACATCTCGTCGTTGCGGTCGAACGCCATCGGCACCCGCCCGACGTTGAGCCCAGCCTCGGCTTCGCTCCGATCATGCGATAGTGCCTGTTCGGTGCCGTAGAAGAAGCTCGGCACGCCTGGCATGGAGAACAGCATGTCGACTGCGCGTGCGAGTGCCGCTCGCTCGTTGTCCCACCCGTGGATCGCTCTTGCCATGTCATGGTTGTCGAAGAACCGCACCCAGCTGAAGTCGGCCGGGTCGAGGGCCGCCGCAGCCTCGCGCTCGATTTCGGCGAAGTCACGTGGGTCGATGTTCCCTGCCAGCAGCTCCCGCATTCCGTATGCGAACGGGAAGTCGGTGACTCCGTCGAGGATCCCTCCATACCGTCGAGAGAGTTGCGGGGTCGCGGTGACCTCGCCGAACAGCCATACGTCGGGGTTGATCGCTTCGAGTTCTTCGGCGAGCGCAGCAAAGAACGATTCGCTTGGCCCAAGCGCGTGATCGATGCGATATCCGTCGATGCCGAACTCCTTCACCCAGTATGCAGCGACGTCGAGCATCGCAGCCCTGGCGTGAGGATGGTCGAGGTTGACCTTGGGCATCGAAACCGAGCCGAAGAACATCAGATATGAGCCGTCGTCGTTGAAGAAGAACCAGTCCCTCTCCGGTCCGTCGGCCTGAGCGCTCGTGAACCACGGGTGTCGTTGCGAGATGTGGTTCGGAACCAGGTCGAGCAGGACACGAATCCCCCGGTCGTGTGCCGCCTCAACGAGATCTGCGAGTGCTTCGTCGCCTCCGAAACGTGGATCGATTGTCTTGAGGTCGATCGCGTCGTAGCCGTGGTAGCTGTGGCAGGTAAAGACAGGGGTGAGCCACAGGCAGTTGACGCCGAGGTTCGTGAGCCAATCGAGGTTGGCAGTGATGCCGTGGAGGTCACCGCCCGCGAAGGTGAGGTCGTTGTCAGGCATGCTGACAGGGCCCGCCGCATTGGCGAACCGATCGACGAATACCTGGTACACGACCGCATCGTTGGTCCACTCGGGAGGCCGTCGTGATGTCACGCGGTGCGTGAAGACCCGTGCGAACTCGTGCGGCAGACGACCATCGGCGTAGTGCAGGTGACCGCTTCGGTGCACAGCCTCCACGATGTAGTTGACGATCGTGCCGTCCGGTCGACCATCGAGCGTCGCCGTCCACCCGCTTCCCGACCGATAGAACGGAACCGCAACGCCCTGGTCCCGAATGTCGTGGGGTGTGAACGGCCCCAACCCTTCGAGGATGTAGGCGTTCACCTCGAGGTACTCCGGCACGGTAGTGGCCCGCAGCGTGAGCGGCTTGCCGGGCCGAACCACACCGAGCGACCGGTCGTACTGGTGGCTGACCGCAAACCCCGTCTGTATGTCGAAGTTGCCGAATGCGAAATTGACAGCAGATCGTCGATTGCTCATGGTCCAGAAGATAGATGAGGCTTGCGTTGTGAGCTTTGAGTTATGAGTTTTGAGTCGTGAGTCGTGAGCCTTGAGCCCGGAAGCGTCCGAGCCTTGAGCGTGGAAGTCTTGGAGCCCGTGGGCTTTGGGGCTGAAGCTCGCTGTTTGCCCATGGCTCATGGCTCATGGCTGACTCAAGCCCTAGCCTTCCGGCGGATGTCCTCCGACCTTGCCCTTACTGCGATTGTTGCCGTCGTCATGGTTGTCGGTGTTGCGGGGACGTTGCTGCCGGTCGTTCCGGGGTTGTGGCTGATCTGGGCAGCCGGTGTTGTGTATGGCCTCTTTGTGATGGACGGCGCTGCGATGTGGGCACTGGTGCTTTCGATGACTGTGCTCGCCGTCGCCGGTACGGCGGGGGGATACCTGCTTCCGCAGCGCCAAGCCTCATCCGTGGGAGTCCCGTTCTGGGGTCAGGTCCTGTCGGCGGGAGCGGCGGTCGTGGGCATGTTCGTGATCCCCGTCGTCGGCGCAGCGGTTGGATTCGTCGTCGGTGTGTTCCTGGTGATGGCGTCGAAGACGAGACGCCTCCGTGAGGCGACCGTGGCCACATGGGCAACGATCAGGGCCATGGCGCTGGCTTCCGGCGCCCAGTTCGTCGTCGGGCTTCTGATGCTGACCCTGTGGGTCGCTTTCGTCGTGGTGGCGTAGCCGGCCGGGGTGACGCGGGTGCGCCGATCATCGCATCGCAAGGACTGTGAAGTGCGAGCCGATGGCTGATACCTTCCCAACCCATGAAGATCGGTTTCCAGGGCGAACCCCATAGCTACAGCTTTCGAGCTGCGACCGAACTCTTCCCAGACGGGGAGTTGATCGGTCACCCATCGTTCGCCGCTGCCTTCGATGCGCTCGAGCACGGCCACGTGGATCGGCTGGTCGTTCCGGTGGAGAACTCGACGACCGGCTCCGTCCTCCCGGTACTGGATCGTTTGCCAGGCGATGCGAGCCACGTGCGTTTCTCGATCCTGGCCGAGCACCTCGTCGAAGTACGTCACACCCTCCACGGTCTCCCGGATGCAACGTTGGAGGACATCAGGGAAGTGCGGTCACACCCACAAGCTCTCGCACAGGCCGAGTACGCACTGCTCGAAATGGACATCGAGGCGGTCCCGAGCCATGACACCGCTGGCGCTGTCAGACAGGTGGCCGAGGGCGGAGATCGAACAGTCGGCGCTCTTGCGCCTCCGCGCGCTGGCGAGGCGTTCGGTCTGAAGGTCCTCAAGGACAACGTGCTCGACCGCGACCACAACACGACACGATTCGTGGTGCTCCACGTTGGGCAGCCAGAGGTCGACGACTCCGACGACAAGACCACGATCGTCGTGACCGGGTCCCACACGCCGGGATCGCTTGCTCTGATCCTTGCCGAGCTCGGTCTCAGAGGGGCGAACCTCACCCGCATCGAGTCCCGTCCCGCGGGCGTCGCATGGAACTACCGCTTCTTCATCGACCTCGTCCACGAACCCGGCGCCGAAGGGCTCAAACGAGTCCTCGACCCGCCCCCCGCCAACGCCGCCGCCGTGCTGAATCTGGGGTCGTATCGAGCGGTCACGAGCTGAGGAGCTGAGGAGCCAAGGAGCCCTGGAGCTTTGGAGCCTTTCGAAGAGTCCCGAGCCTCGAGCCTCGGGCCTCGAGTTTCCGGAACTCGCAGCCATGAGCCATGAGCCGTGAGCTCAGACCCGCCTCCTTCTTGTCAGTCCCCCTTTCAAGGGGGACGGCAGAGGAACGCAGCGAGAGAACGCTCGGCGTTCTCCTACGGGCCGCTTGCGGCCCGCACGATGCAGGGGGATGTTGCAGGGTCGAGGTACGAGGTACTGAGTACGGTCAGCGCTTGTGCTGACCCGCTGCCGGGGCGTACTTCGTATGACGTACTACGTACTACAGCGAGCGGAGCGAGCTCCACTCGCTCGATTGCCTTACGGACGGGATGCGCGCTGCTACCTTCAGCGCGCAGGAGGCACTGTGGCAACGAGTACGGCCAGTTTTGGCGCGGGTAAGCGTGAAGGGCACGACGCATCTGACTTCTACACGCGTCGCATGACCCAACGCCGCGTCGAAGGCGATGTGGGTGGCGTTGTGGCGCCGCCGGCGGAGATCATCGATCAGCTCTACTGCCAGTCGTCCGAGGACATGCATCAGATCCCCGACAACTGTGTGTCGTTGATGGTGACATCTCCTCCGTACAACGTGGGGAAGGACTACGACGATGATCTCGACCTCGACGACTACCTCGGCCTCCTCGATCGCGTGTTCCGGGAGACGTATCGGGTGATCGAGCCCGGTGGCCGGGTGGCTGTGAATGTCGCCAATCTCGGTCGCAAGCCGTACATCCCGCTCAACCAGTACGTCGCGGGCCTCCTTACGGAGATCGGTTTTGATCTCAGGGGAGAGATCATCTGGCAGAAGGCCAAGGGCGCCGGGGGGTCGTGTGCGTGGGGATCGTGGCGGTCTGCCAGCAATCCGACACTTCGGGACATCCATGAGTACGTGATCGTTGCCTCCAAGGGGTTCTACGGCAGGCAACGAAAAGGCGAGGACACCATCGGCAAGGAAGAGTTTCTCGACGCCACCGTTTCGATCTGGGACATCCTCCCGGAGTCGGCGCGGCGCGTGGGACATCCGGCGCCGTTTCCCGTTGAACTGCCCAGCAGGCTCATCGAGCTCTACACCTACAAGGACGATCTCATACTCGATCCCTTCATCGGCTCGGGAAGTGCAGCCGTTGCGGCAGTTGAGACGGGCCGGCACTTCGTCGGTTTCGATCTCGACCCCGAATACCTCGAAATCGCCGAACGGCGGATACAGGAAGGTCGAACGGGTCGCTCCTGATGCCCCAGATAGAACGGGCCTTGCTGTGGACCATTCCTTGGCTCCTCGGCGGACTTGTTGCGGCGCTTCCGCTCCTGCTTGTCGACACGGGCACTCGTCTATTTGTGTGGTTCATCGTCCAACTCTCGGCCTTGGTGGTCTTCGGCCTTGCTTTGACGTTCAGGCTGATGCCGCTGGCTGATGAGCACTGGTTCGAGGCCACGGGATGGTCGACGCGGGTCCGTCTGGTTGCGAGCGGCGTCTCGATCGTCGTGTTGGCCACAGGAACGGTTGGCCTGGTGACGCTCGCCACCAGCGCAGCCCTGCGCTACGACCCGTCGATCCAGTTTCTTCAG
>CAJQOW010000029.1 GCA_905480055.1 uncultured Acidimicrobiia bacterium | reverse complement strand
CCGGCGTTCTTCGACGGGCCGCGCGCGGCCCGCACGATGCAGGGGGATCGGCGTGAGGGCGTGCCACGTTCGTGTTCGCAGGCTCACGCGCCCACATGGCTCACTGCGTTCGCCCGTCCCCCCTGAAGGGAGGACTGTCATGGTGATGTGTGGTGTCAGTCCCCCCTTCAAGGGGGACGGCAGAGGAGCGCAGCGAGAGAACGCCCGGCGTTTCTGCTGCTTGGTCTTTTGGCCTGTCCCCCCTGAAGGGAGGACAGTCAGGCTCAGGCCCACGGCCCACGGCTCACGGCCCATGGCCCGGACTCAAAACTCCCTCGCGAAGCGACTCACGTACACTCTCGGTCGTGGCTACTGAATCAAAACGGCTGATTGTCCTGGCGCTGATCGCCAACGGGTGCATTGCGGTGACGAAGTTCGTCGCAGCAGGCATCTCGGGGTCGGCTGCGATGCTGGCGGAAGCCTTCCACTCGGTGGCCGACACCGGGAACCAGCTCTTCCTGCTGAGGGGCGACGCCGTGTCCCGCTATGCGGCCACCACCACCCACCCGTTCGGGCGGGGCAAGGCGATGTACTTCTGGTCGTTCATGGTGGCTGTCGTGCTGTTCGTGGGCGGTGCTGCGCTGTCGATCTGGAACGGCATGCAGCGCATCCTCCACCCCGGCGACGACCATGGTGAGGGCCTTTGGTTCGCTCTCATCGTTCTCGCCATCTCGGCCGCTTTTGAGATCGGTATCGCCCTCGTCCCTGCCATTCGTCAGTTCAACAAGATCCGCGGATCGAAGGGTGCGTGGCGCACGATCAGGGAGAGCAAGGACTCCGCCCTCATCATCGTCATCTTCGAGGACACGGCTGCCGCCGTCGGCCTTGTCATCGCAGCGGTTGGCCTGATCCTCGCCGATCTCACCGAGAACGTCTTCTGGGATGGCCTCGCCTCGGTTCTCATCGGCCTCCTGCTCGCGGCGGTAGCCGCCGTGATCGCCTACGAGATGAACTCACTCCTCATTGGCGAGTCTGCAACGAGAAGGGACCGGACCTCGATCAGGCTCGGCATCCTGTCGGTTGACGAGGTGCATCACGTGGAACGTCTGCTCACCATGCAGCTTGCTGCGCACGAGATTCTGGTGACCGCCGATGTGGCCTTTGATGAGGGCGTCGACGAAGTCGCAGCGATAGCGAAGGTCGAGGCGTCCATCACCGACGCGTGTCCTGAGGCACTACAGATCTTCATCGAGCCGGTGGCACGATGATCGGAGCGGCATCGGCTCCAGCGTCGGCAGGGAACCTCGGACCGGGGTTCGACACGCTCGCCCTGGCCCTGGGACTTCGGTGCACCGTCACGGCTGAGATCGCCGAGTCCATGACCGTGACCCAGGACGGCTCCACGAAGCGGCTTGCCGACGATGACATGATCGCCATGGCGGTGCGAAGGGCCGCTGAACGGCCGATGCATCTCACCATCACCAACGAGATACCCCGTGCGCGTGGCCTCGGTTCATCCTCGGCCGTGACGGCGGCCGCCGCAGCTGCGGCGCTCAAGGCGACCAACGGCGAAGGTGGACGGGAGTTCGTGTTCAGCATCGTCGATGAGCTCGAGGGCCACGCCGACAACGCAGCGGCCGCGGTCTATGGCGGTCTTGTTGCAGCAACCTCGGAGGGGATCCAGAGGCTCTACCTCCACCAGTCGCTCAAGCCGATCGTTGCCATCCCCAACGCCCATCTCAAGACGAGCGACGCTCGAGATGCGCTACCTCCGGACGTGTCCAGGGCAGCCGCTGCGCGGTCCCTTGCAAGGCTCACGTTCCTGATCGAGGGTCTTCGGTCTGCAAACGCGGACGTGCTTTCGCACGCCGCTGGCGACGAGATGCACGAGGAGCCGAGGGCGCACCTGTCTCCTGTTACCGGTCAACTCATGGAGGCAGCCCGCAAGGCCGGGGCGGTGCATGTGTGCTGGTCCGGTGCTGGCCCGACCGCTTTGGCACTCGCAACCTCGGAAACCGCCGGACGCGTGATCGGTGCGATGTCCGATGTGCTTGGTGTTGCCGGTGAGGTGTTGACGCTCTCCATCGACCACGACGGCCTCAAGTAGCCGCCACGGGCTAGGCCGAGAAGGGCTCTGCCGAGATGATGGCCTGCTTCACTATCGGTCCATACACATGGGGGAAGTCGTCACCGTGACCGTAGAGGTCCTCATAGACGACGCCGATCTCGACCTTGTCCGGGTCAATGGAGAGCAGGATCAGATCGGACCGCCCGGTATAGAACGTTTGGACAACGCCGGAGAGTTGCGCCGCCGTCGAACAGTGGATGAAGCCTTCCGTTGTCAGGCTCTCAGCCTCGTACGATTCGGCCTGCGGGTCCCATCGGTCCGGTTCGGCGATGTGGTAGATCGTTGTCACAAGGCACGAGCCTAGAAGCGGGAACGAACGCCGTGAGCAAGCTCGACTTCCATGAGAGCGTTCCCAGATGGCAGCCTTCTCCCACCGGCCTCTGGGCTAGCGGAAGGCTCAGGAGTTTCGGCGCCCCAGATCTCGGGAGATCCGTGATCAGTCCAGACCCCAGAAGGGGCCCGTGAGGCCTGATTGGCGGAAGTAGTCCTTGGCCTCGGATGGCTCCCGGCGTTGGTAGGGGGTGTCCAGCCTGCCGTCGTACCAATGCTTGGCGAAGCTCCACAGGGTGTTCAGGTCCATCGTGGAGCCCCGAGCTTCGCCCGTGCGGGAGAGCCAGTCGCTCAGGCAGCCCTCACCGCAGAACAGGCGTTGATTGGCGCACGTACGAACCACATCGTCCCACGCGTTCGCCATCGGGGTGAGAAAGTGTGCGATCGCATCGCCCGTCGGCGCTGCTTGGTTCGTGACAGTCCACGCGAGCGCAACGCCGCACCCTGGGCAGGTGGTCGCCACGACGACAGAGGGTTCCCGCTCCACCAAATTGGGAAGCGCAAACGAATCCCAGGCACATCCGCCCCACCACAACGTGTTCTCGCCCATGACTGAGAAACCGAGATTGATCGTGGCGAACGGATGAGCCATGACGATGGCTCCGCCGGCATCCAGCACAAGGTGGCGGTCCGCCGCAAGCCGATCCACGGCTACCGACACATCGCCGACGGAGGCACCAAGCGCGGTCGATAGGTCTGCGCGTGACGGTGGGCGCCCGGCTTTTGCAAGACCTCGATAGATCCCGAGCCGAACAGCCTCGTCAAAGCTCGAAGTGTCAGTCATCGTGAAGACCCTACCGAGCCCCCACACCACCTGGGAGACGGACTCCGACTCACAACTCCTCCCGTTGTCAGTCCCCCTTTCAAGGGGGAGGGCAGAGGAATGAACGCAGTGACGATGCAGGGGGATGCTCCCACCGCAAGGCAGGACCACGTTCGTGTTCGCAGGCTCACGCGCCCCCCCTGGCTCACTGCGGGCCGCAAGCGGCCCGGTGCAGAAACGCGTAGCGTTTCTGCTGCTTGGTGTGTTGGCCTGTCGCCCCTGAAGGGAGGACTGTCAGGCTCACAGCTCATGGTCCATGGCTCAAGACTCACAACTGCCCGAAGGGGCGCCTACAGCGCCTTCTCCATCCTGCGGTGGTCCACGACGGTGCCGAATTCGTTGGCGAGGGTCGAGGTTCGGAGCTCGGAGACGGTGAAGCCGAGGCGTTCGTAGAGGCGTTCGGCGGCAGGGTTCTCCACCGACACGTCGAGTTCGGCAACCTTCTTGCGATCCTTGCGGCCCTGGGCCAGGAACCGGTCGATCAGTTGGGTGCCGATGCCCTCGCTCTGGTGGGCAGGATTGACACCGAGATGGGCGATGTATTGCACGGACTTCTTCGGCGGAGGCATCACCCGCTCGATACGCAGTCCACGGCCGATGATCCCTGGAGCGGAGGCGCCGTAGGCCTTGAAGATCTGTGTCGCCACGACTGCCGTGGTAGCCAGTGCTCCGTTGCCTGCGTAGGTGGCGCCGATCCCAACGACGTTCCCATTGGACTCGGCAACGGTGTGATTGCGATAGCCGAACGTCCCGCCGCCATCGACGAATGCTCGGCCGAGGAAGGCCTGGGCATCGCCCTTGGTGGCATGGGCAAAGACATAGCTGAACGCATCCGGCCCGGAGCTGTAGATGAGGGGGACGGCCTGCTCCACATCAGAAGGTCTCGCCGGTCGGAAGGTCACGGTCATGGGGGTCGATCGTACCCAGCCGTATGCGCCTGAGCGGGCAGTGTCAGAACAGTCGGGGCCTGAAGAGCTCGTCGTGGGTTCGGATGGCGTACCGGTCGGTCATACCCGCTACATAGTCGATGACCTGGGTGAGTTCGTCTGCCTTGTCATGGCGATAGGTCTCCGGCACTTCGTCCGGATGTTCGAGGTAGTACGTGACAAGATCCCTCACGATCTGCGTTGCCCGCAGCCGTTGGCTCTCAGCCTCCGGGCGTAGGTAGACCCGTTCGAACATGAACGCCCGGAGGGTGTGCATCGCCTCGAGGAGCGCTGGCTCCATCGTGATCTCGTTCTGGCGGTATGACTCGTCAATCACCGACTGCACCATCGTTGCGACCCACTCGCGCCCCGGCGTGCCGAAGGCTGCAACCACATCTGCGGGGAACGATGACTCATCGAGAACACCGGCGCGCAAGGCGTCCTGGGCATCGTGGGCGAGGTAGGCGATGCGGTCGCTGTACTTGACGATGTTTCCCTCGTGGGTGCCAGCGCGCTCGCCGACCTTCCACGGATGGGTGCGAATGCCCTCGAGCACCTCCACCGTGAGATTCAGGGGTTCAAGCACCTCGAAGATGCGAACCGACTGGTCGGAGTGCCGCCACTCGCCATCCACGAACTGCGAGAGGGCTTCTTCACCGGTGTGGCCGAACGGTGAGTGGCCGACATCGTGCCCGAGGCACACGGCCTCGGCGAGAGCAACGTTCAGCGACAGAGCCCGCGCAATCGCTCCACCGATCTGGGTCACCTGGAGCGTGTGGGTCATCCTGGTGACGAAGTGATCCCCCTCGGGATTCATGAACACCTGCGTCTTGTGCTTGAGGCGACGCAGTGCCTTGCTGTGCAGAATCCTGTCGTGATCGCGTTCGTATGGCGTACGCCAATGGTCCATCGGTTCCGGATTGGCGCGACCGAGCGTGTCTGTCGATCGAGCTGCCCCAGGAGCGAGGTACTCGGCCTCGCGTTCATCTTCCAGGGCCCGGGTGCGGAGGACGAACTCGGCCATTACTGCTGTTCGAGCGGCTCAGGTGGCTTGCTGGCTCCGGTGATGGCAATCATCCACTTGCTGATGGGCGACTTCGACGGCTGGCCAGTGATGATCCTGCGCCTGATCGAGGCCGATGCAGCATCGATGATCAGCACGGCGGCAACGGTGAGCAGCAGTGCCGCTCCCGCCTTTGGCCAGTCGTCCCGGAACCTGAGCCGTGCCACGATCTCAGCACCGATTCCGCCTGCGCCGACGAGACCGAGAACTGCAGACGCGCGGACGTTGATCTCGAACCGGTACAACCAGTAGGCCACGATGTTTGGCATCGCCTGGGGAACCACGCCGAATCGCATCTGCTGGAGCCTGGTTCCACCGGAGGACTGGATCGCTTCAACCGGTCCATCGTCAACACCTTCGATGACCTCAGAGGTCAGCTTGCCCAGTGTTCCAATCGAGTGGAGGCCGATGGCCATCGCTCCCGTGAACGGGCCGAGCCCGAACGGGACGATGAAGATCACCGCAAGGATCAGCTCTGGGAACGCCCGGATACCGCTGAGGATCGCTCTTGTTGGCCCGACGAGCCACCGAGGAGCAATGTTTGACGCTGCCATGAAACCAGCGGGGAAGGAGAAGATTGCACCGATCATCGTTCCGATCCATGCGACGTAGATCGACTCGAGCAGCTTTGCCATGAGGCGGCCGATGTCCGAGAAGTCTGGAGGGAACATGCCGCTGATGAGTGCCCATACCTGGCCCGGTGCCGCCCACACGCGATCGATCGAAACCTCGAGCCCCGCAACGGACCAGATGAACGGAATGAGGATTCCGAGGGTTACGGCCCACTTGATGATCTTGGGACCTCGTGGCTCTTTCGGCCAGTCCTCTTCGTGGGTCGCCTCTGGTGCGAGATCGGGAACCGTCATGCGATCCTCCTTCTCACGAAGATCGACACGGCTTCAATCAGCAGCACCGACACGAAGATCACAAGGACGATTGCCATGACCTGGTCCCATTGGAAGAACTGGCGTCGCTCGTCGAGCAGGCGACCGATACCGCCAGCACCCACGAATCCGATGACGACTGAGGCTCGGATGTTCAGCTCAAACACGTAGAGGGCATACGCCACGAAGTTCGGGAGGATCTGAGGAAACGCAGCCCGTCGGATGACCTGGGCGTGTGTCGCTCCTGCCGCTCGTGCAGCCTCGAGCGGGCCGAGATCGATCGCATCGACAGTCTCCGAGAGGAGCTTCGCCATGATCGCAAGCGAGAACATGATCATGGCGAGTGCGCCTGCGAACGGCTTGCCGAAGCCGACAGCTGTTGCGAAGAACACAGCCCAGAACAGGTCCGGGATGGTGCGGATGACATTGAGGAAGCTCTTCGAGATCCAGTAGGCAGTGGGGTTTGGCGTTGTCGGGCGTGATGCCATGAACGACAGGGGAGCAGCGATCGCACAGCCGACTGTTGCGCCAACAATTGCGATCTGGAAGGTCTCGAGCAGCGCTCCACCCATGTTGAACGTCGGCGGTTGCCCAGGGC
>CAJQOW010000028.1 GCA_905480055.1 uncultured Acidimicrobiia bacterium | reverse complement strand
GTCGATGCCATCTACATCCCGCTGCCCAATGACCTCCATGCCGAGTGGACGTTCCGTGCTGCCGCCGCAGGCAAGCACATCCTGTGCGAGAAACCTCTCGCGATGACCGCTGCCCAGGCCCAGGAGATGGTGGATGCTTGCGCTGAGGCTGGCGTCAAACTCCAGGAAGCCTTCATGTACCGCCACCATCCAACGTGGGTGGAAGCGATCCGACTGGTGCGGTCCGGTGCCATCGGAGACGTCCAAGCCGTGCACAGCTTCTTCAGCTACTTCAACGACGATCCGGGCAACATCCGCAATCGCGTCGAGAACGGTGGCGGAGCGATCATGGACATTGGCAGCTACAACATCAACCTCTCGAGGCTGGTGTTCGATAGCGAACCGTCAGTGATCGACTCGGTGGTGCGCAGGGACGCCGAAATGGGTATCGACACCCTGACATCTGCGGTTCTGGGTTTCCCCGGCGGGGGACAGTCGAGCTTCACGTGCACGACGCGGGGAGAGGACTTCCAGCGGGTCCACATCGTGGGCACCGGAGGCCGGATCGAGATCGACATCCCGTTCAACATCCCTCCGGGCGTTGACACTCGGATCTCCGTGACCGCAGGTGGCGAGCCGCCGCTTGCAGCCGCAACCGAAACCGTGGTGTTTCCCCCTGCGAACCAGTACACGATCCA
The DNA here is from genome assembly GCA_905480055.1 of uncultured Acidimicrobiia bacterium. The sequence continues at coordinate 6,640 of CAJQOW010000028.1, read as the reverse complement.
GGCCGAGCTCTTCGCCCAGTCGATCCTCGATGACACGCCCGTCCCCGTGGACCCGAGCGACGCCGTCGCGAACATGAAGGTGATCGAGCAGATCCTCGCCTAGCGCGAGGAGTACCCGGTACCGAGTAGGAACGCACGATGAGAGCACTGCTGGAGTCCAGGTACCTGGTACCAGCTACCAGATACTCCTCGGCGGTAGCCGAGGATTGACTAGCTTTGGGGCGTCGCGATTCCCAGCACGTATCAGACACCCCATGGTTTGACTTCCGCGCTGCGTGCCGAGGTGGACCGGGAGGCACGACTGGTCCTGGGGACGATCAATCCAGATGGCACTCCTCACATGACTCTTGTCCTGTTCTCCATGGACGATCGTGATTGCCTGGTGTTGCCGACTCCGCATTCGACGCGCAAGATCAGGAACGTGCGGGAACGCCCGTCAGTCACCGCCCTCATCCTTGTTCGCAGTGGCTGGGTCTCGTGCTACGGCGTTGCAAGCGTGATCGAAGGAAGCCAGGCGGAGCGCCTGAATCGAGGTGTTCGGGAACGTCTGCTCACACCTTCCGGACTCGAGACCATGGGCAGATTCCTTGCGGCCCACGAGGATGCCACGATCAAGGTCACCCCCCACAGGTGGCTGTCGTGGAGCCACGACGTGATCGATCCCTGGATGGAGGCTCAAGGCATCGATGCGTCCGACGCCTCCAACTGGTGGAAGGATCTGTCCGCCTGATACCTCGTAGTGGGTGTTTGGTCCGAAAACGGTTCCCCGAACGCAAGCTTGCTGCAGTCCAGGTACGAGGTACCAGGTACCAGCTAGTGGAGTTCTTCCAGATCCGATGCGGTGACGTCGCCGGCCTGCTTGCCCATGATGATCATGGCGAGGACCTCGTCCTTGGTGACGTCGGCCTTGTTCACGATGCCGGCAAGGTTGCCGGTGTGCATGACGGCGATACGGTCGGCCAGGTCGAACACGTCATGGATGTCGTGGCTGATCAGGAAGATGCCGATGCCTTCGGACTTCATCTGCACGATGAGTTCGGCGACCTGTGCTGTTTCCATCGGTCCGAGTGCCGCGGTCGGCTCATCCATGATGATGATGCGTGCGTTGAAGTAGAGCGCCTTGGCGATGGCGATCGACTGGCGCTGACCGCCTGACAGTGACTGCACCGGAACGCGGAAGTTCTGGAACTTGGGATTCAGCCTCGCCATGACCTTGCGTGTCGCATCCTCCATGGCGGTGTCGTCGAGCGTCCCCCAGCGAGACCGCAGTTCGCGACCGAGGAACATGTTTGACGCTGCGTCCTGGTTCTCCGCCAGTGCCAACGTCTGGTAGATCGTCTCGACGCCGTATTCCTTGGCGTCCCTCGGGTTCCCGATCGTGACAGACCTGCCATCGATCTTGATCTCGCCCGAGTCTGCGGGGTGGGCACCCGACAGCGTGCGGATGAGCGTTGTCTTCCCAGCACCGTTGCCGCCGACAATCGCCAGAACTTCTCCAGCATCGACGCTCACGCTGACGTCATCCACGGCATGCACACCACCGAAGGCGACCCTGATGTTGTTCAGCTCGACGAGCGGCTTGTTCGTTGGTGGCGCTGTCATTGTGAAACCCTCCGGCGGTACCAGCTGTCGAGCGCAACGGCGACCACGAGCACGATGCCCACGACGATGTCCTGGAGCGGCGCGTCGAGGCCGAGCAACACCATGCCGGACACGAGCGACTGCATCACGAGGGCACCGAGGATGGCGCCCGGGATCGTGCCGACGCCGCCACTGAGGGAGGTACCTCCGATGACGGCCGCGGCAATCACGTACAGCTCGGCGAGTGTTCCAAGACCGCTGGTGGCGGCATTCAGGCGAGCGATCTGCACGCCGGCGGCAACCCCGACCAGCAGGCCCATGATCATGAAGGTCTTGACGATCGTCCAACGGGTCTTGATTCCTGCGAGGTTTGCTGCTTCCGGGTTCCCTCCAATGGCGTAGACATACCGCCCGTAGCGGGTTCGTGTCGCGACGAAATTCATGATGAGGGCGACCACAATCGTCACCAATACTGGTGTGGCCAGGCCAAGGGGAATGGTGAGCCCACCTTCTGGCCAGGCGATGTTGTTTTCCTCTGCGTACCGACGTGCGAGCAGTTCAGGCATGGGGTAGGAGTTGATGACGGCGACTGCGCCGAGGATGGCGATGACCGCAACGGCGCCGATCATTATCTCAGCCCACATGGGGCGAGGTTCGAACCCCACCCGGATCCGGGCTCGCCTTCGGTTCCAGAGCAGCAAGATGACGCCGATACAACCGACGATGCCGATGATCCATGTCCAGGTGCCACCGATGGTTCCCCTGGCGCCTCCACCGAAGATCTGGAACGTCCTGTCCATCGGGGCGATCGTGCGCCCGCTTGCCATCCACCACGCGACACCGCGCCAGACCAGAAGACCACCAAGCGTCACGATGAACGAAGGCACGCCCACGTAGGCGACCACCGCTCCCTGGAGAAGACCAATCGAGGCACCGAGCACGAGCCCCGCAATGATCGTCACGATCCAGATCCATGGGCTTCCGATTCCGAAAATGTCCGGCAGGATCTCAGCCTGCAGGAGAGCCATCGCCATGCCGACCGCGGCAAGCATGGACCCCACCGACAGGTCGATGTTGCGCGTCACGATGATGAGGACCATGCCTGTCGCCATGATGGCGACGACCGATGTCTGCACCGAGAGGTTCCAGAGGTTTCGCGACGTGAGGAACGTGCCACCGGAGAGGATGTTGAATCCGACCCAGATGACGATGAGGGCACCGATCATGCCGAGGAGCCGGGTGTCGATCTCGGCGACCCGGAAGAAGTCACCTATCGAGTGAATTCCGGAAGATTTGGACGATTCGGCCGGGTCCGACGGCGGGGTCTCTGGCGTGAGGTCCTGGGGGTTCTTCGTGTCTGTCACAACGGTCGTACCTTAGATGCATCCCGAATCGTCCGTTTGACATGAGAAGAGGCGCCCCCTGGGGGGCGCCTCTTCCAATGTGCTTCGGTTGAAGCGGTCTCGACTACTGACGTAGCCGTGTCTGGGCATCAGCCGCAGGCAGAGACCGTTCCAGCCTCGACGCCTGCACAGGCGTCTTCCTGCGTGATCCAGCCAGCCTGGATGACAACGTCAAGGTTGTCCTGGGTGACAGGGATCGGGGACAGGAGGATGGTGCTCATGGTGATTCCACCAGGCGTCTCGAAGGAGATCGTCTGCGGGATGTCTGCCATGGCCGTACCAGCTGCGAGGGCTATTGCGACCTCACCGGCTGCCGTACCGAGTGCACGTGCGTCCTTCCAGACCGAAACGGACTGGGTTCCGAGTGCAACACGGTTCAGGGCTGCGCCGTCACCATCCTGACCTGAAACAGGAGTCACACCGTCGAGGCCCTGCGCTGCGAGTGCAGCGACAACACCGCCGGCCATGCCGTCGTTCGAAGCGACAACAGCCTGGACGTCGTTGTTGTTGGCCGTCAGGAACTGCTCCATGTTGGCCTGTGCGACCTCAGGTGCCCAGTTGTCCGTGTAGGATTCTCCAACGTTGGTGATGGCACAGGCGTCATCGAGAGCTTCACAACCGGTTGCCTCGAGGAGGACCTCCAGCTGACCACCGAAGAGGAAGTCAGCGTTGGCATCGGCAGCGTTGCCCTTGATGAAGACGTAGTTGCCTTCAGGCATGAGCTCGTAGATCGCGCGGGCCTGCATGCGGCCGACCTCAACGTTGTCGAAGGTGATGTAGAACGCACCCTCGTCTTCGATGAGACGGTCGTAGGCAACAACACCCACACCGGCGTTGACGGCAGCCTCAACCGCTGGCTTGATGGCAACGCCATCCTGAGCCAGGATGATGACCGCTTGTGCGCCCTGCGAGATCAGGTTCTCGACGTCTGCGAGCTGCTGCTCGGCCGAGGAGCCTGCGTCCGTTGAGATGTAGCTACCGCCGCCAGCCTCGATGGCTGCCTTGATGGCGGGCTCGTCCCAGAGCGCCCAGCGCTCTTCGTTGTAGTTGTTCCAGGAAACACCGATGACGGGCCCGTCGCCGGACGCCTCCGTGGTTTCCGTGCCGCCTTCGGCGGCGGTTGTCGTCGTATCGTCCGCGTCATCACTGCTACAGGCAGCAACGATGAGGGCGAACACGGCGAGGAGCACGAGAATCTTCGCGCTTCGCTTCATTGTTCCTCCACATGGGATTGGTTTGTTTGCGCACGACATTGCGTGCAAAACGTGGTCCTCCTGGCAGCTGCCAGCAGTCCACCCATAAAGGTTACGCCGATTCTGTCGGCACACAAATCCATTTCCTTCGGTGGTGAAACCTCCCGGCAGTGTGGGCAGTCCGGTTGTGCGGCTTCGCAGTATCGTTCGCAGGTCAGGAGGCAACCCCCGAATGGATCTACGTGGCGGAGCCGTGGGCAGCCACATCATGCTCGCTCTGGCCCTTGTGGCCCTCGCCTCTGCATGTACCGCAGGCCCTGCCGCAAGCAACGACTGCCAGCCTTCTGACGATCATCCGGGTTGGTCGGTTGCCCGCCAATGGAACGAGGCGAACCTCGACGCCATTCGCAGGGACCTCCCGGCCCCAACCGTTCACGCCAGGAACCTGTATCACTCCTCCGCTGCCATGTGGGATGCCTGGGCTGCCTACGACGACCAAGCCAGGGGGGTCTTCGTCGACGAGGCTGCCGAAGCCGACGATGTCGTGGCAGCCAGGGAAGAGGCGATGTCCTACGCCGCATATCGCGTGCTCGAGCACCGATACCTCGACTCGGTTGGAGCGACTGAGACGATCCCAGCTTTCGACGCGCTGATGGAGTCACTGTGCTTTGACATGGAGGTGACGGCGACGGAGGGGGACAGTCCGTCTGCTCTCGGAAACCGGATTGCAGACGTGATCATCGCGGCCGGACTCGAGGATGGATCAAATGAGGCCGAGGACTATGCGGCGGTCTACGAGGCGGTGAACCTACCGCTCGTCGTGAGCGCTTCGGGCACCGTGATGAACGACCCGAACCGTTGGCAGCCGCTTCAGATCGACAACATGGTGTCGCAGAACGGCATCCTCCTCGACACCGGCGTCCAGGAATTCATCGATCCCCACTGGGGATACGTGACGGCGTTTGCCTTACCCCCAGCACCGGCCAACGGTGTCCCGATCGATCCGGGTGAACCGCCCCACGCAGGGTCCCCGACCGACCAGCAGTTCAAGGACGACGCCGTCGAGGTCGTGGCGTTCAGCTCGCTGCTGGATCCGACGATCGCAGCCATGGTCGACATCTCTCCGGCCACCCTGGGCGACAACACCCTCGGCACGCAAGACGGAACGGGTCACCCGATGAACCCGATCACCGGCGAGGCCTACGAGCCTGTTGTCGTGAACGAGGGAGACTTCGGACGAGTGCTCGCCGAGTTCTGGGCGGATGGTCCGGACTCCGAGACACCTCCCGGTCACTGGAACACCATGGCCAACACTGTGTCGGATCGAATGGATGGCAGTTTGCTGATCCGCGGTGGAGGCGAGCCCGTTGATCGCCTCGAGTGGGACACGAAGCTGTACCTTGCCCTCAACGGTGCCAACCATGACGCCGCCATCGCCGCCTGGGGATCGAAGGGTCACTACGACTACGTGCGGCCGATCTCGATGATCCGCTGGATGGGCGGTTTCGGCCAGTCGTCGGACCCCGATGGCGCGTCGTATCACCCCGACGGCCTTCCGCTCGTTGACGGGTTGGTCGAGGTCATCTCGGAGGCGACGTCATCACCGGTTGGCCGGCATGCGCACTTGGCGGAACACGTCGGAGAGGTCGCCGTGTACGCCTATCAGGGGAACCCGCCCGATCCCGAATCGGCAATCGGTGGCGTCGGATGGATCCTTGCCATCGATTGGGTTCCGTATCAGTCACCGACGTTTGTGACCCCGTCCTTTGCCGCATATGTGTCCGGCCACAGCGCATTCTCGCGAGCGTCTGCCGAAGTCCTGACCGGCTTCACAGGATCCGAGTTCTTCCCGGGAGGGCTCGGAGAGTGGATGATCGAAGCCGATGCTCTCGAGTTCGAGTCGGGGACAGCCGAACCCGTGCCACTGCAGTGGGCGACCTATCGCGATGCATCCGACCAGGCCGGGTTGTCCCGCCTCTACGGAGGCATCCACGTGCGTTCGGATGACTTTGCGGGCCGCGAGATGGGTGCAGTGGTTGGGCAGGGCGCATGGGCCAAGGCGCAGGAGTACTACGGCCGGTGACTGGGGCACGAACGATGCGGACGTGGGTGATGGTGATTGTTGCGCTTGCTGTGATCGGCGCTGCGTGCAGTGGGCCGACGGAACCGACCGAGTCCCTCGCACCGCCAACGTTCGTTGATGACACCGTGGCTGCAGGTGTTGCTCACCAGTACACGGGGGATTGGAAGTACTTCGAGGGTGGAGGTGTGGCCGCGTTTGACTGCTCGGGCGACGACAGACCCGAGGTCTACTTCGCAGGAGGTGAAGCGACAGCAGCCCTCTATGCAAACACCGGTGAGGCAGCTGGTCCGCTCCGGTTCAACGAGATGCAGGCAACCGGGCTGGAACTCGATTCGGTAACGGGTGCCTACCCCATCGACATTGACTCAGACGGCATCGTT
>CAJQOW010000027.1 GCA_905480055.1 uncultured Acidimicrobiia bacterium | reverse complement strand
TGGTGACACGGTCACTTCGGCCCAAGAGCCGGCGTTCCAGGCGCTCGAGGGATACGCCGAGCCCAAGCCGATGGTCTTCTCGGGCCTGTTCCCCACAGACGGAGACGACTTCGAGCGGCTCAGGGAAGCGTTGGACAAGCTTCGCCTCAACGACTCCTCGCTGGTCTACCAAGCAGAGACGAGCCGTGCGCTCGGCTTCGGGTTCCGAGCTGGGTTCCTTGGTCTCCTCCATATGGAGATCGTTCGTGAGCGACTCGAGCGCGAGTACAACCTCGACCTCGTGGCAACGGCCCCGTCGGTTGAATACCGGGCCGTGCTCACCGATGGCTCGCTGCAGATCGTGCAAAGCCCCCAGGACCTTCCCGATCCCGGTGGCTTGCTGTTGATCGAGGAACCGTACGTGAAGGTGATGATCATCACGCCATCTGAGTACATCGGTACCGTGATGGAACTCGTCCAGGCCAAGCGCGGAGAGATGGGCGAGATGACCTACCTGTCCCCAGAACGCGTCGAGCTGCACTACATGATGCCGCTTGCCGAGATCGTCTTTGACTTCTTCGACATGCTCAAGTCGCGGACCCGTGGATATGCCTCACTGGACTACGAACCGAGCGACTACCGGCCATCCGAGCTCGTGCGCGTGGACATCCTGCTGAATGCACAACCCGTTGATGCGTTCTCCACCATCGTCCACAAGGACAACGCCTACACGTACGGCAAGGCGATGGTGAAGAAGCTCAGGGAGCTCATCCCACGTCAGCTCTTCGACGTTCCGATCCAGGCGGCGATTGGTTCGCGCATCATTTCGCGTGAGACCGTCAAGGCCAAGCGCAAGGATGTGACCGCCAAGTGCTACGGCGGTGACATCACCCGGAAGCGCAAGCTCCTCGAACGCCAGAAGGAGGGCAAGAAGCGGATGAAGATGGTGGGTTCCGTGGAGGTCCCCCAGGAAGCATTCGTTGCGGCGCTCAAGATCAACGATGAGTGACGAGCGGTCCTCGTCGATCGCAACCTCCCTGGCCGCCGATGATCCGTTGCTCGCAGATGCCGCACATGCGTGGAAGTCTGCATACGTTCACATCCCGTTCTGTCGTCGCCGATGTCCCTATTGCGACTTCGCCGTCGTCGATGAGTCGGAGGTGGAGACCAACCATCAGCGGTATGTCGATGCAGTGGTGGCCGAGATCGGCATGGAGGAAGGGTTGGGGGCGCTCGACGCCGTCAACTTCGGCGGCGGAACCCCTTCGACGCTTTTCCCGTCGCAGATCGGCACGATCGTTGATGCGCTGCGGGACCGCTTCTCGCTTGTGCCGGACGCAGAGGTATCCATCGAGGTGAATCCCGAGGACTGGACCGATGGCTACGGCGATGCGCTTGCGAGCGCTGGCGTGAACCGGGTCTCGATCGGTGCCCAGTCGATGGACGATGCCATCCTCGGCGTGCTCGGCAGGGCGCACCACGCGAGCATGATCGAGCAGGTCGTGGCCGGGGCGCGATCGTCTGGCATGCGTTCGGTGAGCGTTGACCTCATACTCGGACATCCGCAGGAGTCGGCTCAGTCGTGGGCGTCGACCGTTGCTTCGACGCTGGAGCTCCCCATCGATCATGTGAGCACCTACTCACTGACGGTGGAACCCGGCACCGCGCTTTCGCGGATGGTGAACGCAGGCGCAGAAGGACCTGACGACGATGTGCAGGCGGACCGGTACACGCTTTTCGACGAAGCCTCGGCTGCTGCAGGGTTCGCCAGGTACGAGGTCTCCAACCACGCCAGGGCGGGTCACGCATGCCGCTACAACCTGTCGACCTGGGCCCACGGCGAATATGTCGCGTTCGGTATGGCTGCCCACGACCATCGGTGGGGGCTGCGAGCGAGGAACCACCGAAGACTCGACCAGTACATCGGCGCTGTCGAAGCTGGTGTCCGCCCTCGATTGGGGCACGAGGCGCTCTCGGAGGCCGAGCAGGACCGCGATCGTCTCATGCTCGGGTTGCGCCTGGCAGCAGGAACTCCGCTCGACGACATGGCCTCTGCGTTTGTCGCCACAGAATCAGCGTCGCGCTTCATTGCGGCCGGTGTGCTCGAGGTTTCCGAGGACAGGCTCGTGGTGAGGGATCCGCTCCTCGCCGACGCCGTTGCTCGCGAAGCGTTATCAGTCTCACCTTTCGATTGCTAACTTCACAAGATGCTCGATGACCGCAAGTCCAGGGTGCTCAAGGCCCTCGTTGAGGAACACATTCGTACGGGTGAGCCAGTGAGCTCCACGGCGGTGCTCTCCACGAGTGGCCTCGACGTGTCGTCAGCGACCATCCGCAATGACCTTGCGCAGCTCGAGTCGTACGGTTTCGTGGCCCAGCCCCACACTTCAGCGGGCCGCGTTCCCACGGATCAGGGGTATCGCTTCTACGTTGACCACCTTGCACCGGCCAAGCTCCGCGAGGCCACCCGCAAGCGGATTGATTCGTTCTTCCAGGAAGTACACCAACAGATCTCGGACGTCCTACGCGACACGTCATCATTCGTCAACGAACTCACCGCATATCCGGCGGTCGTTGTTGGCCCAGCGACCACCGGCGACATCGTGAAGGACATTCGCCTCGTTCCCCTCGGCGGATCCATCGTCCTTGTAGTAGCCGTAGCCGAAAGCGGCAGGGTCCACCAGGAGTTCGTCGACATCGGCATCGCACCCGAGCGAGACACGCTTGACGCTGCCGAGCGCTTGATAGCCGCCGCATTCGAGGGTCACCAGCTCGACGCACCGGCGGACGAAGGCGGGCTCACCCGATCGGACCTGCCTGCCGCCGTCAAGCGAGTGGTCGGCCCCGTGAAGGATCAGCTGGCAGTTGGGGTGTCTGAGCGCGAGGTCTTCGTGAGTGGAACATCCCAGATGGCTGCCTTGTGGAGCGACCTTGCGATGGTCCAGAACCTGCTCGGTCTCCTCGAGGAAGAGGCATCACTGATCGAGCTCGTGACCGATGACACCGATGGAACGCATGTCAGGTTCGGTTCGGATATTGGTCGGGGGAGTGACCTTGCGGTCGTGACCACGACGTACGAGACATCATCTGGGGACACCGGCAAGGTGGGAGTGATTGGTCCGATGAGAATGAACTACCGACGCACGATTCGTGTTGTCGACCAGGTGCGTGAGGGTCTCGAGGACCGATTTGGCGCAGACGTATGAACGAGTACTACGAAGTCCTCGGGGTCCAGCGCGACGCAAGCCAGGACGAGATCAAATCGGCATTCCGCAAACTTGCTCGCGAGACGCATCCCGATGCCAATCCGGATGACCCTGAGGCGGAGAACCGGTTCCGGGCAATCGCCGAGGCATACGAGGTCCTGTCGGATCCCCAGAAGCGGGCCAGATACGACCGAGGGGAGACCTTCGGGGGACAAGACCTGTTCAGCCAGTTCGGTGGACTCGAGGACATCCTCCAGCAGTTTTTTGGCGGCGGATTTGGCGGGTTCAGTGGTTTCGGTGGGCAGCAACGCGGCCCCCAGCGCGGTCGCGACATCGCCGTGCGGCTCGACCTCGATCTGGCCGAAGCAGCATTCGGGCTTGAACGCGAGGTCGCTTTCGATACCAATGTTCGGTGTGACCACTGCGACGGTGTCGGTGCCGAGCCAGGACACGATCCGATCATGTGCTCGACGTGCAACGGACAGGGCAGGGTGCAGGCCGCCCGTCAGACGCTCCTCGGGGCAATGATGACGGTGACCGACTGCCCGGATTGCGCAGGCAGCGGAAAACGGATCGACCATCCCTGCTCAGTGTGCTCTGGTGAGGGGCGCATCATCGGTGAACGCAGCCTGACCGTTGAAGTTCCCGAGGGCGTCGACACCGGAACCAGGCTCCGACTTTCTGGCAAGGGCGGCGCGGGGCAGCGAAATGCTCCCACAGGCGACGTGTACGTGGAGATTCGTGTCCAAGAAGATGAGCGCTTCCAGCGCGTCGGAGATGATCTCCATAACCGTGTCCAGGTCGGGTTCACCGAAGCAACCTTCGGCACAGAAGTCGAGGTTCCGCTACTCGATGGTGAGACGGAAACTCTCGAGATTCCCAAGGGCACCCAGCCAGAAACGGTCTACCGCCTCGGCAAGAAGGGTGTTCCCCACCTCCAGCGACGCGGCAGGGGAGATCTCCTCGTCCATGTCGAGGTCACGGTCCCGATCGATCTCGAAGACGAAGAGGAAGACGCACTCCGAACCTACGCAGAGTTGCGTGGTGAGCGGCCGGCAGCGAAGAAGCGCGGGCTCTTCAGGCGATGAGGCATCAGCCTCACCTGTACGTGCCCGGGCCATGGGCTCCAGACGAGCTCAAGACCGGACCAGACCACGTCAAGCACCTCGACCGAGTCCTGCGCTACCCCATTGGTGACCCGGTCTCCTACACCGACGGCACCGGAACGATCGGCCACGGCACGTGGACCGGTGACGGCGTGACCAGGGGAGACGAGGTTTCGGTTGCGCTCAATCCTCCCAACTTGACCATGGCGGTCGCACCGCCGAAGTCGAAGGAGCGACAGCGGTTCATCGTTGAGAAGCTCCAGGAGATGTCGGTCCGCAGACTCGTGTGGATCAACACGGAACGAAGCCAGGTGCGGCCGCGGCCGGATCGTTCGGAGTCATGGGCAGCCTCTGCGCTCGAGCAGAGCAGGGGAGCGTGGCTGATGCAGGTCGCTGTGGCCGAGTATCCGGAGCTGCAGAATCCGTTCGTCGCGGACGTGGCAGGCATGCCGCTCGCCGAGGGCGGCCGATGGGTTGGTGACGTCACGATCGCAGTGGGTCCCGAAGGTGGATTCACCGAGACGGAGATAGCCATGTTCAGCAACCATGTTGCGTTAGGATCGGGTGTCTTGCGAACAGAGACTGCTGCCATTTCGCTTGCCGCGGTGGTGCTTTTCGGCGCTAGCTAGCGCCGACGCACAGCTTCGACTAGCCTTGGTTGCACCGACACAGAATGTGGTCGCGCGAGCACCCAGTGTGGTGTGGGAGAGAGCATGGATTACAACGAACGCGTGGGCGAGCGGCTTCGCTCGATTCGTCAACAACGCGGGATGTCCCTTCAGGACGTCCACAAGGCAACAGACGGTGAGTTCAAGGCTGCCGTGCTCGGCGCCTACGAACGGGGGGAGCGAAGCCTTTCCCTGCCGCGATTGCGTCGTCTTGCTGCCTGCTACGGCGTGCCGATCAATCAGCCGCTTCCCGAGGAAGATACCTACGAGATCACGGGATCCCTTGCGACCGGCGTCACCATTGACCTCAACAAGGTCGATGACATGGACGATGCGGTGGCAACAGTCATTGCCAGGTTCCTGCAACGGATTCAGGTCCAGCGGCAGGACTTCAACGGCAAGGTGTTGACCATCAGGGCGCACGACGTTGCGATGCTTGCGATGCTCCTCGACATCGAGGACTCCGAGCTTTTGGCCCAGCTCGATTCAAAGAGCACGCTCGACTAGCAGTCGGCGAACCACAGGGTGTTGCCCTGCACCGAGCAATTCCCCTTTCGTTTCAGGCTTCGACGGATATACTCACGTCACTCTTGATACGCCACTCATCCCACGGATGCCAGGAAGTACGAGGAGCTAGGTCTTGACCTACCCGCCGGACACCGATTCCAGGGTGCGCGTTCCCTCCAATCACCTCATGGTTGAGCTATTGGGCAATCGGGACGTGCATCTCAAACGCGTCGAGGACGCGTTCCCTGGCGCGCGCCTGATTGCTCGTGGAAACGAGATTGATCTCGCCGGAGACGACGGGGAAGTGTCCCTGGCCCACACCGTGCTCGAGGAACTTCTCGTTCTCGTCCAGGAGGGGCAATCCCTCGACGGCGACAGGGTTGATCGTGTCATCGACATGGTCAAGTCCGATGTCCCACGGCCCTCTGGCGTCTTCACGGATGCCATCGCTGTCGGCAGGGGCAAGATCGTCAGGGCCAAGACGCTCGGTCAAAAGAAGTATGTCGATGCCATCCGAGAGAACACACTCGTGTTCGGGGTGGGACCCGCAGGCACCGGAAAGACCTACCTGGCCATGGCGTGTGCCGTTGAAGCTCTCGTCACCGGCTCCGTCCGGCGGATCATTCTTTCGAGACCAGCCGTTGAAGCTGGTGAGCGGCTCGGATTCCTCCCAGGAGACCTGGCGGCAAAGGTTGATCCATATCTGCGGCCCCTCTACGACGCCCTCTATGAAATGCTGGGCCCGGAAGAGACTGGGCGCCTCATGGAGCAGGGAACGATCGAGATTGCGCCGCTCGCCTACATGCGTGGCCGCACGCTCAACGATGCGTTCGTCGTGCTCGATGAGGCCCAGAACACCACGCCGGAACAGATGAAGATGTTCCTGACCAGGCTGGGCTTCAACTCAAAGATGGTGATCACAGGTGACGTGACCCAGATGGACCTCGGAAACGGAAGTCCCTCTGGCTTGAAGGTCGTGCGCAGAGTGTTGCGGAACGTCGATGGGGTTGGATTCGTCGAACTCACCGGTGAGGACGTGGTTCGCCATCGCATAGTTGCGGCAATCGTCAACGCCTACGCCCGGTTCGAGGCGCAGGAGAAGGAACGACGATGAGTGCCTGGATGGCGCAAAACCGCCTTGCCGTCCATGGTGGCATCCTCGGCCTCACGGTGATCATCGTCGCGGTGATCTTGCTCATCGGGTACGACAGCTCACAGGCAGCACCTCCGGCGATAGCGGTCGGTGAGGCAGCGCCTCAGGACTTCGTGGCAAATCGCTCGACATCCGATATTCCAGACCCCGAGGAAACGGAGAGGCAGCGGACCCTCGCCGAGAACAATGTTCCTGCGCCGTACGACATCAACGGTGCCAGCAGCCAGCGGGTCATCAATGCGATCAATGCCCTCTTCAGCGACCTCGAAGAAGGGGCGTATGAAGATGTGGACGCACCGACGATGCAGGTGGTGCCTGACTTCACGAACCTGTCCGTGACCGAAGCCGAGGAGCTCGCAGCCGAGTCCGGTCTCTTCGTTGCGGTCACCCGAGCGATTGACACGGCCGTTGAGGAGCGGGATGGCCTCATCGCTGCGCAGATTCCCGATGTTGGAAGTGAGGTCGTCGAGGGCACAACGATCAACCTGTTCGTCTATGTGTGGGAAGAGTCGACAACGACGACCGAACCACCGGCCACCACGACCACCATTCCTGCGGAAGAGAATCGGCCGCGGCGCGATGTGACCGAGCAAATAGCCGCTCTCGCCCTGGAGCACGCCGTTCTTGGGCAGGACGTGCTTACGAGTTTCGTGCTGCTCCACGAGAACGATCTCGATCGGGTCGAAGCCGGAGAGCAGAGCGTCTTCCCTGACATGCAGGCAACAGCTATCGGTTGGGCCCAGGATGAGCTCACTTCCGGTATCCGTGAGTCGGAGATCAACGATGTTCGCCAGACCTACCTCCTTCCGAGCACCAGGCCACCGATGTTCATCTCGGGCATACCTGCGGACGATGTCGATGACACGCACACCGCAATAGCGACGCTCGTTGGTCAGCGACTCGAAGCCAATGAGGAAATCGATGCCGTCCAATGGGAAGAGGACAAGGCCGCCGCCAGAAACGCTGTGCCTGAGCAGACGGTGACGTTCAATGAGGGCGACACCATTGCAGAAGAAGGTGACATCCTCACCAGCGTCGAGGTCGCTGCCATCAACGAACTCGAGCTCTATGCGCCAGAGATTGTCGTCGTGGCACCGGGTTGGGCGCTTGCCGTCGCCGGCGCGGTGGCAATCCTGCTCTTTGCATTCCTGATGTTCCGGATCGCACCGCAATACCTCGAGCGGACGCGTGACATCGTGCTGCTGTCGATCATCCTCGTACTCGCTGCGATCGTGTCGAAGGTCCCGGACATCGTGGTGAGCCCTGACAACCACTCCATCGGATACGTGATGCCGGCAGTTGCGATTGGCGTCATGGCTGCGATCTTGTTCAACCCCCGGACCGCCTTGCTGATGGCGATTCCCATGGCTGGCTTCACCGCGATTGCTACCACGGATGTCACCTTCACCGTGTTCGCAGGGATCACGGCCGCCATCCCGGTTGCGTTCGTCTCGAGCGTTTCCACCAGGGCCCAGCTGAGGCTGTCGGTCCTATCCGCGGCTGCCCTCGTGATCCCGGTCGCGATGAGCCTGGAATTCCTGTTCTTCTACGGCGCAGAGAATGCATCGCCGCTGGAGGCTGCGCTTTGGGCGTTCATTGGTGCCGTCATCGGTGGCTTCCTGGCACAGGGCCTCGTCTCGTTCCTTGAGAACGCCTTCGGTGTGACCACGTCGATGTCGCTGCTCGACCTGCTTGATCGCAACCATCCGGCCCTCCAGGAGTTGGAAGAGAAGGCCCCGGGCACCTTCAACCATTCGATGCTCGTTGGTTCGCTGGCCGGTCGTGCTGCAAGGGCCGTCAAGGCTGATCCGCTCCTTGCGCAGGCTGCTGCCTGGTATCACGACCTCGGCAAGACCGAGAATCCCCAGTACTTTGTCGAGAACCAGCTCGGCTACAACCCACACGACGAGCTCGAGCCAGCCGAGAGTGCCGAGCTCATTCGTGGCCATGTCACCGACGGTCTCCAGCTCGCAAGCCACTTCAAGATTCCGGAAGACGTCGCGAACGGCATCCGCATGCACCACGGAACCAGCCTGATGCGGTACTTCTACCACAAGGCGTTGACCGACGATCCAGAGGTGGATCCGGAGCTCTTCCGCCACCACGGCACGAAGCCGGTGTCCAAGGAAATGGCGATCGTGATGGTTTCCGATTCCACTGAGGCTGCCGCCAGGGCCTACGCCCAACAGGGTCAGCCCACGGAGGCCGGCCTCACCAAGCTCGTGGATGACATCGTCGCGGAGAAGCTCGAAGACGGGCAGTTCGACGACTCGTCGATCACCTTCGGTGACCTCACGGTGATCAAGCGAGAGATCGTCGCAGGCCTGGCTGCGTACTACCACGCTCGTGTTGAGTACCCGGACTTCCCAACCACGGAGACCCAGGCCATCGTTGAGCCAGAGGCACCTTCAGAGGAACTGAACGCTGTCGAGTCACCCGATGCCGAGCCGACCGGGGTCGCATGACGGTTGACATCTCGGGGCAACGCCCGGCGACGGTTGACATAGACGCATTGCAGGAGTTTGTCGCCGCGACGCTCGAGCGCGAGGGCGTACCTGATGACGCGGAGTTGTCCATCAGCTTCATCGGCAACGAAGAGATCGCGGCGCTGAACGAAGAGCATCTCGGTAAGTCGGGGCCGACGGATGTGTTGTCGTTTCCCATCGAGGACGCTGCACCCGGCGTGCCGCCTCGGGCGCGCAACGGTGGACCTCCGCTCGCCCTTGGAGACATCTTCATATCAACCGACATCGTCTCAGCGCATGCGACCGAGTACGACGTGTCACTCGATGATGAGCTTCACCTGATTGTCTGCCACGGTGTATTGCACCTCCTTGGGTGGGATCATGTGGACGACGAAGACGCGGAGAAGATGGAAGCTCGAGAGGCTC
>CAJQOW010000026.1 GCA_905480055.1 uncultured Acidimicrobiia bacterium | reverse complement strand
CCAGAGGCCGGCTTCGTCGCGGTACTCGGCCCACTGGTGATGAGCGTCCTTGTCAGTGCTGTCGAAGATGACGCCTTGCACGGTTCGGGCGGGGAGACCCGACGCTCGGCTGAGTGCGACGAAGAGGCGTGCGAAGCCGCTACATGTGCCGTACCCGAGCGAGAGCGTCGTCGAGGCTGGGTCGGATCTGTGTTGCGGGTAGTTGCGCCACGTCAGCGCTCGAGAGATGTAGTCGTGGATCTTGGCAGCCTTGTCTTCTGCTGATCCATCGTGGGACCCGATGGAGTGTGCGGTAGCCGTGATCGCTGGATCGGCGGAATCGATCAGCTGCGACGGTGCCAGCCAATCGTGGCCACCAACGGGATCGTATTTGGCCGGCGGGGGTGATGTGGCGACCGTCACGCGCACGACCAGCGATGTGCTCTCGGCGGGGAGCGGGTTGATACTGAGCCAGTATCCACCATGGCTGTCAGTCACCAGGGCACCCGTCCAAGGGACGCCGTCGAGGGACACCTCGAGACGATTCGGCGCCACCACCGACGAGCGGCCAACAGGAACGAGCACCCTTGCAGGTGCACGACGCAACCCCGAGCCAGCGACGGCCAGAACCGTCACCAACAACACCAGCGCCAACCCGCACCAACGGCGATGCTGCTCTGACAGCCAGAACCAGACAGTGCCCGCCACGTCGTACCGCCTTCACCCCAAACCCAACCCGCGCTCCCTCCCGATGTCAACACCCGCCCACACATGTAGGTGCTCGCCGCCACCCAAATCGTCATTCGCGACAGCAATAGGCACCGCCCGCTGACCCATCCCCGGGTGGGATCGGACACGGAGCGAACACCCACGCACAACGGCACGTATGCTCGCCTCTGAGACCGCACATAATGCCGGATGTGTGTGCGCGCCACGCCGACCTCAGGTATGCCCCGAGGTCGGCGAGGGATCTCATGGGTGACCTAGAAGCAGCACTTCAGTGTGATCTTCACCGGATATACGAACGGCCCCTGGTATGGACCAGACGTCGAATGGTTCGCCAAACCGAACGACCCCGGGGGAATCAAAGCCACGCAAATCATTCTCGACGCCATCGAGACTGCCTCCTAATAGCCAAACACCGTCGCTCATATTGCCGGATATGGGCAGCCCATGGCGCGGACCTTCACGTGTTGGGCAGTGAATCATCGACCCGATCACACGTCGTGGTGGTAATGGATTGAGGATGGCTTCCTTGTGACGCCATGGCCACTCGGGAAGCCACCCTCAATGCACGCTGCCGGGTATTCAGTCGCTTTCTGGTTGATCGACAAGCGTCAGGAAGGCAGCCTGCGGGACCACGCTGTCTGCAGTCAGCGACGTTTGTGCCACCGACCAATGCTCTGCAGTCAGAGATGTGATCGCAGAGTTGAACGTGACCGAAAGACCGTACGTAGCCACATCCTCGATGTCTTCGACTGTGTCTGGAAGATCATCGGCATAGCCGCTGTTCGTATCTCCGAGCAGACGCCACTGCTCGTTCAGCTGCACCAACGGAGAACCTCCGTCTTCGCCACGATCAATGTCGCTCGATATCAAGATCACGTCATATGTGCCTGCCTTGATATCGAGGCCAGCAGCCATCGATTCCGTCAGCGCACCCGTCCACAACTTGGTTCCAGGGAACTCGACCACATAGTCAACCTCAGGCTCGCCCCTCGCCCATTCACAGACTGGACCCGATGGCGGCGGTTCATCAATCCCACACTCGTCATCGGGATGATCAAGCGCATAGTCCGCCCACATCACACCCTGCTTCTCTCGGGCATGATGGTCAGGTCCATGATCATTCGAATCAGGGTCCTCGACATCCCAGGCTGCGATATCGATCAGGATCTTCACATACGGATTGTCCAACGACCGAGTCGCATGGCAGATCCAAATCTTGTGACCATCCTCAAGTTCGGCATCCGTACCGGGTTTCGTGGCCGACGCCGGTGCAGCAATAGCCACCACCAGCAACACCAACGAGGCAAACAAAGCCAGTTTGCGCATATACCTTCCTTCCTTCACCACAGCCGGTCGGCTGCGTCCTCCGCCTGACGCCGCTACCGAACCTACTCTCCCATCCAGCATTTGGCAACGGCATGCAGCCAATCGAACGCTCACCGTATGAGGATTCCTTCACGCCAGACGAATAGCCACCCGAGATATCCGCAAATATCGGTATATATGGGCGGCAAGATGCTCTGGCGACCTCGTTGTGCACAGATTGAGGGGCTACTCCACGACAGTTAGCCCACGACCGACGAGCCGTGTGGTGCCGACGCTGCAGGGGTCAACCGTGAGTGAAACCACGGCATCGGCGTTGAGCTCGGCTGCTCGGTCCGCTAGGGCTCGATCGTCAGAGCGACGGAATTGAACCACTCGGAGGGCTTTGGTGTCGTGTTCGGGTGCAACGCCGAGGAAGACACAGCATGAGCTGTTGCTGTTGACACTCGTCACCGTTCCGAGGATTTCGACCGACGAGGTGTGGCTAGCCACTCGCATTTCCTGACTGTATGACTAAGGACCCTGTACCGCTCGCCACGGTGGACGTCGATCGACGGAAACGGGCCGCCAACAACAGCACATATGTGTGCCTGGAATTCCGTGCATATTGCCTCGGATATGGGTGGGGCAAGAACGCCTGTTGTTTCGCTATCCCCGTTGGTGCCGTGGGCGTAGCCTGACGAGGGAAGCGCTCTGCTTCCGGAGGGTGGGCGGGTTGACGAACGGAGGTAGTCCGATGCGTCACTCACAAGCCGTTGTGGTCCTGGTTTGTCTCGGTGTGGCACTGACCGCTGCGTGCAGCGCCGACGAATCTGGTGACGTCCTGGCGTCAGAAGCCTCAGTTGGAGCTGTGTTCGATGGGAACACGTGCTCCATTGCCGATGCAGACCCTGGCTACGTACCTGCCGACGAAGAAGGCATGGATCTCCTCGCTGCAGCGCCGGATGCGAGCCTCACGTTCGTTGTGACCAACACCAGCGGGGAAGAGCTCAGAGGTCTGGTGAACCGCTACGACCCCTCCATCTCACCGACCGAGGCGCTGGCCTTGCACGAAGCGTTCCGCGAGATGCACGGCGATGTTGATGGCACGATGTTCGACAAGCCTGATTTCATCACTGAACCGGCAATGTCCGATTTCGGTGCAGAGCAGTTGAGTCTCGATGAGAACCAGCTGCAATACCACTACACACTCCAGCCGGGACTGAGCGCCCCCATCGTCTACACCAGCGACGGCATCTGGCTCTGCAGCACAAGCTCAGGGACGCTATCCCTCATCGACGTGCCCCCCGCCGAA
>CAJQOW010000025.1 GCA_905480055.1 uncultured Acidimicrobiia bacterium | reverse complement strand
GTCGAGAAGACAGAGGGTGGTGTGCGCCTTTTGGTCTTCCGTGTAGTGCACGACCGGTACGACGACAGACGTCGTGCCCGCGATGTGTTCCGGCTGGCCAACCCTGCGCAATGTCCAAAGATCTTCAGGTGTGATCGGCCGGCCCATGGTGCTCCTCCGTGTGATACCCCAAGGATCGCACATGGCGGCAACCTGTGGCCAATGCGGCGGTCAGAACCTCGGCTGCCAACGTGGCACCGCCATGCGGGCCGAATCAGGTGAATGAGCTACGTGCTCACGAAATCGATCGCGATTTCCTCAGGAGTCCCGCCCGGGCCCTTGCCCTTGAACTGGCTCATGTAGAGCGCGTAGTAGAAGCCCTTCGCTGCCATCAGTTCATCGTGGCTCGCCATCTCTTCGATCTCACCGCCATTGAGCACCATGATGCGGCTCGAGTCGCGAATCGTCGCGAGGCGGTGCGCTATCGAGAAACTCGTCTTGCCCTCCATGAGCTTTCGCATGCCGTCCTGGATCAACTTCTCCGTACGGGTGTCCACGTTCGACGTGGCCTCGTCGAGGATCATCATCTTCGGGTCGGCGACCATCGCCCTGGCGATCGTGACCATCTGTCGCTGTCCCTGGCTGAGGTTTGCGCCTCGTTCGGTCAGCATGGTGTCGTAGCCATCGGGGAGACTCATGATGAAGTCGTGGGCATTTGCCTTCTTCGCAGCGGCAATGGCGTCCTCTGGAGTGGCGTCCTCGTTGGCGTAGAGCAGGTTGTTCATGACGGTGTCAGTGAACAGGAACGCCTCTTGGAGAACCACACCGATTTGCTTGCGCAGGCTGTGCTGCGTCAGCCCAGCGAGGTCCTGTCCATCGATCAGGATGCGACCCGAGTTGATGTCGTAGTACCGAGTCATGATGTTGATCAAGGTGCTCTTGCCTGCACCCGTCGGGCCACAGATGCCGATGGTCTCACCTGGGGCAACATCGAAGGTGTTGTCCCGAAGCACGAGGCTGTTCGGGACATAACCGAAGTCCACGTCCTCGAATTCGAGTCGTCCGCCCTTGAACTCATAGTCAACAGCGTCTGGGGCATCGACCACATCAGGCTCTTCATCGATGATGCGGAACACTCGGTCGCCGCCAGCCGAAGCGTTGAGCGTCGTCGTGATCAGGTTGGACATCTCAGCCAACG
The DNA here is from genome assembly GCA_905480055.1 of uncultured Acidimicrobiia bacterium. Next base: position 3,341 of record CAJQOW010000025.1, on the reverse strand, counting down.
GTGATGCAAGCAGCGCTGAGTATCCAGCAAAAGCAAGGACCACGCCCACGGTCGCCTCGCCGCTGGCGACGAGAAAGGTTCCGGCGAGCATCACGAGGATGTTCTGTATCAAGCTCAGGGACTGGGTTGCAGGGAACTGCATGAGCGATGCCATGAATGCTTGCTTGCCGACGCCATGCACTTCTTCGATCTGCTCCTCGTGGCGTTCCTCGGCCCACGCATGACGGTTCTTGCTGATGATCACCTTGTGCCCGCTGAGGGTTTCCTCCTGGAACGCGCTCACCTCGCCGAGGACCGATTGCAGTCGATTGAAGGCGGGTGCAGCGACCCTCGTGACGACCCAGGCGACGCCGATGAGGAGGGGAATGGTGAGAACGGCAACGACGGCGAGCTTCCAGTTGATGACGAACATGACGACGAGAACCATCAACACCTGGAGTGTCGATCGCAGGATCTGGCTCACGGCGGTGGTGTAGAAGAGAGACACGACCTCTGCATCGTTGGTGACATTGCTCGACAGCTCGCCGGGCGGGTTCTTGAAGAAGAAGCCCATCGAAAGCGATTGCACATTGTCGAACAGATCGGTCTGGACCGAGTACAGCGCCTCCGATGCCAGCTTTGCGAACATCCGGTTCGCAAAGAAACTGAACAGCAGGTAGATGCCCGCCGCTGCAAACCCGAGGAGCGCAAAGGTCCTCAGGTCGTCGGTCGAGCCTTGCTCGGTGATGACATTCATGCCCCGGCCGGTTGCATATGGGATCACAACCAGGGCCGCTATCGCAACAACCAACAGGGCTGTCGCGACACCGGCCCTTGCGCGACGCGGTCCACCGATCATGCGGCCAACGAGTCGGACCAGCGTCCCCGCCTTGCCCTGCTCACCCGTCGGCTCGATGGGTCCTTGCGGCTGAGCAGAAGTCGTGATCTTGTCACTCATGGCGTGACCTCCTCGAGGTCCAGCCCCGCGGTCACACCTCGGCCGAGCTGGATCTCGTAGATCTCCTGATAGAGCGGGCTCGATGCGAGGAGGTCCCCGTGCGTTCCCTGGGCGATGATCTCGCCTTGATCCAGGAGGTAGATGTGGTCGTGGTCGATCAATGCGCTGATGCGTTGGGCCACGTAGATCGTGGTGGCACCTTCCATGAACTCAGGAATCGCTCCCTGCACCCTGCCCTCCGTGGAGGCATCGAGGGCACTGGTCGAGTCATCGAGGATGATGACACTGGGTTTGGGAGTGATGGCCCGTGTGATTGACAAGCGCTGCCGCTGACCGCCGGAGAAGTTGTAACCGCGGCGGGCGACGGGAGCGTCCCAGGCTTCGGGAAGCCTGGACACGAAGCCGAACGAGTCAGCTGCCCTGGCCGCATCGAACATGACCTCGTCCTCTGCTTCGGGGTCGCCGAACTTGAGGTTCGGTCTCAGAGGCTGCTGGAACAGAACTGCCTCCTGAAGCGCGATGCCGACCCGCTGTCGCAGGGTGTGCAACGGCAGCCGTCGCACATCCACGCCATCGATCGTGATGTGGCCCTCAGTCACGTCGTAGAAGCGGGGGATCAGGTTGACGAGGGCTGATTTTCCTGCGCCGGTGGCACCGAGGAAGCCAACCTGTTGGCCTGGCTCGATGGTCAGGTTGATGTCCTTGAGGGCAGGCGGGTCGTAGGTGCCGTCGGCCCTACGGAAGGAGAACGACACGTTCTGAAACTCCACCCGACCCCGCACGGCATTGTCGGCGGTGTCGATGGGTTCATCCGGTTCCTCGATGGTGGCTTCTGTGTCGAGCGCTTCAATGATGCGCTTTGCCGAAACGTCGCCCCGAAGTACCAAGGGCATCACCTGTGCAAGCAGCGCCAGTGGCGTGATGATGAGGGCCATGTACTGGGTGAACGTGCTGACATCGCCAACGGTCAGTCCGCCCCCTGAGAGCACATTCTCACCGCCCGCCCACATCGCGAGGACGATCGCCATCTGACCAAGACCCGTGAGGAGCGGTGCCATGAATGCGACCCGCCAGGCTGCTTGGTATTCGGGTTCTTGCAGTGTGGATGCCCGATCCTGGAACTTCTCGATCTCGTATTGCTCCCGAACGAATGCCTTTACGACGCTGATGCCGGTGAGGTTCTCCTGGAACGTGCCGTTCAGCCCGTCGAGCGCCTCCTGGCGGCGTCGGTAGGCTCGGTCGATGGCGGGGACCAGGACCGCCATGATGCCGAGGACGGCGACAATCACGACCACGACCACCCACACGAGATCTGGCGTATTGATCAACGCCATTGCAACGGTCAGCAGCAGGAGGAACGGTGCGAGCGACCCGAGAAGCAAGGTGTAGAGCACAGCGTTCTGGATGTTCACGACATCGGCATTGAGGCGAACCATCAAGTCACCGGTGGGGCGATGGTCGAAGTTCTCGAACGAGTACGTCTGGATCTTCCTGTAGAGCTCTCGACGAATGACGAACGCCGAGCCCTGGGAGAAGAAGACCGCCTGTGAGCCAGCAATGGCGATCGACACACCCATGATGATTGCCAGAACCAGCATTGCGATGCCTACGTCAACAGCAGCCTCGAGGTTGCCTTCGACCATCCCCTCGTCGACCAGGCGGCTGATCAGGGTCGCATACACGACGATGCAGATCGCGGCGATGAGCATCATGAACTGTGAGATGAACAGGCGAAGCTTGTGCTGACCGAAGTGGCGGAAGACCTGGAATATGGATGTTGGCATGGATCAAACTCCGGTGCTGCAGACGTTCAATACTGGCAGGTCTCTGCCAGCAAGAGTGGCGGTTCCCTCACGGTGATGTCAGGTCTCAGGAGTCCCAACCGTTTGCATCTGCCCGTTCCTCTGCCCGCACGAGGCCCATGATCAGGCCTTCAGCAACAGCGGTCCAGGATGCATCGATGATGTTCTGGTGCACACCGACGCAGTCCCAGGTCGACTCGACATCGCTGTGCGATGTCAGCACCCGCACGCGCGCACTCGTCCCATCCGAGCTGTCGAGGTCGCGGACGCGGTAGTCCGTGAGCCTGAATCCGTCGATCGCCGGGTAGCGGTCCCTCAGGGCGGCTCTGAGCGCCCTGTCCATGGCCGAGACAGGACCGTCGCCCTCCCTGGTGGACACGATGCGCTCATCGCCAACGTGGACCTTGACCGTTGCCTCGGCGATGACGTTCCCGTCGCGGTGCTCAACGAACACGCGATAGGACTCGAGCGAGAAGAAGCCCTGTTCCCACCCGGTGGCCCTCCTGGCGATCAGCTCGAACGATCCGTCAGCCGCCTCGTACTGGTAACCATCGTGCTCCTTGACCTTGATCTCATCGACGACGGCCTGCGCCTGATCCGGC
>CAJQOW010000024.1 GCA_905480055.1 uncultured Acidimicrobiia bacterium | reverse complement strand
CCCTGTTCCCAGGTCGGTGGCACCCACGAGCAGGTTGAATGAGCCGTCGTCGTTGATCTTGAGACTTGCACCGCCCATGTCGAGCCCCGGGATTGCCGTGCCGTGCATGGCCATGGCGAACCCAATGCCACGGCGTATATGTGGTTGATCAGTTGGCATCGTCCATGCAGGATCGTCCCTGCGGTCCCAATCGATAGCTCGCTTGCCCTGCAACACCGCCTCGTCGAGGCCGCTCGAGGTGATGAGGGGCATCACACTGTCGTCCTGATCTCCCTCACCCAGCTTCGGTGCGATGTCGAGTGGGTCCCCAACCGTCGTCCAGTTCCGTCGACGAAACGCTATCGGATCTTGACCGAGCTCTGTGGCGATGTCCTCCATGTGGGACTCCAGAGCAAAGAGGGCCTGCGGAGCGCCGTAGCCCCGGTACGCACCGGGCACGGGGATGTTGGTGTAGGCAACCTTGCAGTCGAAGCTCTTCACCGGTGCGTTGTACGAGCTGAGCCCGCGCAGTCCGGTGACCATCTGCACGGTCAGGCCGTGGGTTCCGTAGGCCCCAGTGTTGGCGACCACCCGCATGTCCTGGAGGGTGAGCTTCCCTTCGGCATCGATGCCTGACCGGAACGTGATGGTCTGGGGATGCCGAGTCCTCGACGAAACAAACTCTTCTTCACGCGTCAGCTCGAGCCGTACCCGTCTGCCTGTCGCGATCGTCAGGTGCCCAACGATGTCCTCAATCAGCATCTCTTGCTTGACGCCGAAACCGCCACCGATGCGGGGCTTGACGATCCTGATCTGCTTCACGGGTAGCCCCAACAGCGGGGCGACCATACGTCGCACGTGGAACGGCACACGTGGATGTCGTGATCACGAGTCGCTCGTCGCTGTCCCACTCTGCGATGGCCACATGCGGCTCAATCGGGGTCTGCTGCACCTGATGGACCCGGTAGGTCGACTCGAAGACACGCTCGGCTGCCTCGATGCCCGCATTCACGTCACCGGTGGCTGCCTCGAGGTGGTGGACGATGTTGCGCGAGGGGTCGTGGGCACCATCGATGTCCGGTTCATCGTGGATGACCGGCGCACCATCGACGATGGCTTCGTTCTCGTCGAAGACGGCGGGAAGGATTTCGTACTCGACCTCAAGCAGGTCGAGAGCTTCCGTGGCGATCTCTTCCGTATCGGCAGCGACAGCCGCAACGCGGTCGCCGACATACCTGACCTTGTTGTCGAAGCTGACCTGGTCGTAGGGCAGCGGATTCGGATAGCTCTGGCCGCCCGATGCGTATCGCACTCGGTCGACGTTGTTGTGATGGATCACGGCGTGCACGCCAGCGAGGGCAAGCGCAGCGGCATCATCGATCGATACGATCCGTGCGTGGGCATGTGGGCTGTAGAGCACCTTGGCTATGAGGGTGCCGGTGAGGTCCGTGTCATCCGTGAACGCGGCATTGCCTTTGACGAGCTTGATCGCATCGGTCTTCGTGGCCGCCGTCCCGACAACTCGGGTCTCCGGTACATCCTCACTCGGGACGATCCGAGGAGCGATCTCCGACAAGCCTTCGCGATCGGTGTGGACTTCGTGCTCGGCCCCGACGAGTTGGTCGAGGTAGGCGATGCCGATGGGATCGGGTTCCTCCCCCATCATGAGCGCGGAAGCCCGTCGCACCGCGTGCACTGGTCGCAGGTATCCCGTCTCGCGGTCGAGGATCCCGCCGAGGGCGTCCCGAATCTCCGGTTCCTCCGGATTGGCGTTCCGCTCCAGCAATTCCTTCGTTGCAAGAATCGCCGCAGGCGTTGAATAGCCGGACTGGATCGCACCGGTATCGATATATGCCTGCTGGATGGGGTGCATCTCTCCTGGGCCAGCCAGACCCTCGACGGTCTCGATGCTGTGCCCATCGGCCTGGGCGGCCAACATGGTGTCGGCGGCGACGAGCCTGCCATTCACCAGGACGGCACTCGCTCCGGTCTCTCCCGTGTCCGAGCCGAACCGGACACTGTGATACCCGGCTCGTCGCAGCACGGTTCTCAGTGACTCGTGAGGCAGGAATTCGAGCGTACGCACCTCACCGTTGATTTTCAGGTCGACGGTCATCGCACACCTCCGTCCACGGACGCAATCGCCCGGTGCACCAACACACCCGCAATCGCCCGTCGATACTCCGAGGAACCTCGGAAGTCGTCCGGAGGCTCGAGGTCATCGAGATGTGCCGGATCGACCACCACAGGACGATCGGATACACCCGATGCCGCGACGGTCAGGTCGCCGCTAGCGGTGCGATGGGCGACGGCGAGCACGATCGGCACATCCAATGGCGTTCGACCGGTGCGGCTTGCAGCAGCCCGACCCTCGCCGGGAATCGTGATGTGCGTGATCAGCGAGCGATCCAACAGGCCCGGGTTCTCGAGGAGCGCCACGATCGGATGGTCAGCCGTGATGTCAGGGTGGACTACGGACACCTGTGCACCGAATGCCAGGAGCCCAGTGAGTAGCTGGCTCTCTGGATCCCTGGCGCCGATCGTGCCACCGATCGTTGCAGCGTTTCGCACCGTATTGGGCGCCTCTCGGTGGGCCAGATCTCGGATCAGGTCAGGAACGATCTCACTCGAGACAATGTCCCGCAACGTGGTGATCGCACCGATGCGCACACCGTCTGGCATGGCTTCGATTCCGACGATGTCGAGCGCTTGCAGGTCGACCACGTCGCGGTGGGCCGCACCGCGGTCAGCATTCACGACGGTCCCACCGGCAAGGATCACCGCATCGGGTTTGGCGGCGAGGCTCAGCGCTTCGTCGACGGTGTTCGGTCGGTGGTAGTTCACGATCACGAGCGTCTTCACCCTTTCCATGGCCCGCCGCAGGAGGCGGCTGTTCGGCTCGGACGAGTCGGTCGAACCGCGTCCCAATGGTACATTGTCGCCATGGCCTCTCTTCTCGTTCGCAACGCCACGGTCCTCGTGACCATGGACGATGCATCCACCGAGATCTCCGATGGCGGCCTCTACGCCGTGGATGGATTCATCGAGCAAGTCGGTCGAACAACCGACATGCCACAAACCGCAGACGAGGTCGTTGACCTCGACGGCCACGTGGTCCTGCCCGGGCTGATCAACACCCACCATCACTTCTACCAGACGCTCACGCGCGCAATCCCGGGGGCCCAGGATGCCGGCTTGTTCGACTGGCTCCGAACGCTCTATCCGATCTGGAATCGCCTCACTCCCGAAGCCGTGCGCATCTCCACCCAGGTCGCCCTCGCCGAACTCGCGCTGTCTGGCTGCACAACGACCTCCGACCATCAGTATCTCTTTCCGAACGGGTCACGCCTCGACGACCAGATCGAGGGGGCCGCTCCCGTCGGCATCCGATTCCATGCCGCTCGAGGTTCGATGAGCCTCGGCGAGAGCGACGGTGGTTTGCCTCCCGATGGCTGTGTCGAGGACCACGACGCGATCCTGTCCGACACCGAACGCGTGCTCGCTACCTATCACGACACCTCGCCGGGGTCCATGCTCCAGGTCGTGGTCGCCCCGTGTTCACCCTTCTCCGTCACAACCGAGATCATGCGCGACTCCGCGGCGCTTGCACGCACGCACGATGCCCATCTCCACACGCACGTCGCTGAGACGCTCGACGAGGAGGCGTTCTGCATCGACACCTTCGGTCTACGGCCCGTCGAACTCATGGAGGACCTGGGTTGGGTCGGCCCCGACGTCTGGTACGCCCACGGCGTGTTCATCAACGATGACGAAATCGCCAAGCTCGCCGCAACCGGGACGGGCGTGGCCCACTGCCCGTCGTCGAATATGCGTCTCGCCTCGGGCATCGCCCCAGTGCGCAAGTATCTCGATGCAGGAGTTCGACTCGGCCTCGGTGTCGATGGGTCGGCAAGCAACGACAGCAGCCACCTCATCGCAGAAGCTCGCCAGGCGATGCTGTTGTCGAGGCTCGCTGCCGCACCCTCCATCGAGGGAGGAGAGCTCCTCACGGGTCGGCAGTCATTGCGTATCGCCACAAGAGGTTCAGCGGAAGTCCTTGGCCGGACCGACATCGGTTCCCTCGAGCCAGGGAAAGCTGCCGACTTCATCGCGATTTCCCTCGATCGGCCGGAATACGCCGGGGCACTCCACGATCCTGTGGCCGCGGTCGTGTTCGCATCACCGGTCACCGTGGATCACTCGCGGGTGCACGGCCGGAGCGTCGTCGAGAACGGCGAACTCACCACCATTGATCGATCTGCGCTCATCGCCGAGCACAACACGCTGGCCGCCGCGCTCGCTCACTGACTCCACAGACAAGGGTTGAACCAACCCATTCGCATCGGCAGGTTCGAGCCATCAGGGGGAGGCAGCCATACGAGACCGTGTCGCACTCACCGTGGCAATTGCATTCGCGCTGATCATGTCGGGATGCTCGGGAGATGACGCCACCGATTCGACGACCACCGCGGGGTCGGTTGGCTCTCCTACCATCGTTGGCGCATGGGAACGCGTGGGAGGCGACTTCAGCGAGCTGAGCGGCATGGTCGCGACTGTTGCATCTGCCGATGCCGACGGCATCATCAGCTCGACACCGACCAACCAATACGGATTCGTCGTTGGTGACGTCAAGTGGGCATCGATCACTGAGGTTTCGCCTCGTGAATACACCTTCGCCGATCTCCTCAGCGACACTGCCAACGACACCACCTCCTACATCCCTGGAACGATCGTGATCGCTGACGACGGTGCAACGCTCGAAATGTCCTTCCAGAGCGGCACGATCCAGGAATGGGCCCGCTCGGGGTGATTCGCCGCCAGCCATGCTGACCAACCATCCGCACATGACTAGCGTCCCTTCCATGGAGTTCATAGCCGCACGGAATCTCGAAGAAGCGCTCGATGCCAAGGCCGCTGCGCCATCATCGGAGTTCCTTGCGGGCGGCACCGACCTCATGGTCGAGATCAACCTCGCACACCACCGGCCAGACTCCGTCATCTCGCTCCGTCGCGTGGATGAGCTCCGCGATGCACAGCCAAACCGGATCGCGGCCGGCACGACATGGGCCGAACTCGAGCGCGGCACGTGGGTGGGGCTGGCAGAGGCCGCCAGAACCGTCGGCTCTCCACAGATCCGGGCCACCGGGACGATTGGTGGCAACGTCGCCACTGCAAGCCCCGCTGGCGATGGCCTGCCCTGGATTGCTGCCGCTGATGCAAGCATTGCAGTGCGATCGAGCGAGCGCGGCGAACGAATCCTTCCTTGGCGGTCGTTCTTCACCGGTGTCAAGAAAACTGCACTCGAGCCAGATGAGATGGTCACCGCTGTCGTGCTTCCGGACAACGTCCCCGAGACACAGGCGTTTGCAAAGGTCGGCACGAGGAACGCCATGGTGATTTCAACGGTCAGCTGTCTGGTGATGCGAGGCGACGACGGGTTCCGGATCGCACTCGGATCGGTCGCGCCCACACCCATCAGGGCACATCGGGCCGAAGAGCTTCTGAACGGCGAGCAAGCACCGTCAGACGCCGTTCTGGCAGAAGTTGCCCGCGTGGTTTCCGAGGACGTCTCCCCGATCACCGATCATCGGTCAACGGAGGCCTACCGCAGGCACGCTGCTGGAGTCCTCGCACGAAGGCTGGTCGAGAGGTGTCTGCCATGAGAATTCGCTTCACCGTCAACGGCGTAGAACATGACATCGACATCTCGGGTCCCGAGAGCCTCCTCAGCGTGTTGCGAAGAGACCTCGACCTTCCGGGAACGAAGGACGCCTGTGAACAGGGCGAGTGTGGATCGTGCACGGTCCAGATGGACGGCGATGTTGTGTGCTCATGCCTAGTGATGGCCGCAGATGCGCAAGGCACCACCGTGATCACCGTTGAGGGACTCGGAGACGGCGACGATCTCCATCCCGTCCAGCAAGCCATGCTCGACACGGGAGCCGTGCAATGCGGGTTCTGTACGCCCGGCTTCGCCGTCGCGGGTGCCGCGCTCCTCGATGAGAACCCCCACCCGAACGAACTCGAGATCCGAGAGGCGTTGTCTGGCAACATCTGCAGGTGTACGGGCTACGGAGCCATCCTTCGTGCCTTCACCGGGCTCGCGGGGCAGAGCGAATGACCACCACGCACAGGACCGATACACGCGGCGGCATTGGCACCAGCGTCAAACGGCCAGACGGTGAACCCAAGGTCTCCGGGAACTTCGCATACGCATCCGACCTGACCGCTCCCGACATGCTGTGGGGAGCGACGAGGCGCAGTCCATACGCACATGCCCGACTCGTGAAGATCAACGTTGAACCGGCCAGGGCCATCGCCGGCGTGCGAGCCGTGCTCACCCAGAACGACGTGCGCGGCAAACCCACGTTCGGTCAGGAGGACCAGGACCAGCCAGTGTTCTGCGACGGCATCGCCCGCTACTGGGGCGAACCAGTGGCGGTCGTGGCAGCCGACGACGAGGAAACGGCACGTCTCGCCGCAGAGGCGATCGAGGTCGAATGGGAGGAACTCCCGCCGCTCGTCGACCCAGAGGTCGCCATTGACGCAGGCGAGATCTACAGGGAGATGAACATCCGCCGTGGCGACCCCACTGCTGTTGGAGAGGTCGTGGTCGAAGGCTTCTACGAGACGGCCACCCAGGACCAGGCTCCGCTCGGCCCCGAAGCAGGTATTGCCATCCCCGACGGAGAGGGTGGCATCGACCTCTATGCGACCACCCAGTGGATCCACGTCGACCACAGCCAAATCGTGGCATGCCTCGACATGGAGCCCGGTCAGATCCGTTGCCATCCGGCTGGGATCGGCGGTGCTTTCGGGGCACGGGAGGACATCTCCCTCCACATCCACCTCGCCATGCTCTCCTTGGAAACCGACCGCCCGGTCAAGATGGTGTACGACCGATCGGAGTCGTTCGTAGGGCATGTGAAGCGACATCCATCGAAGCTGTGGTGCCGACATGAGGCCGATGCCGACGGTCGCCTCGTCAAGGTGACCACGAAGCTCATCTTCGATGGCGGCGCCTATGCACACACCAGCCGAGCGGTCCTGGCAAATGGGGCGTTCTTCACCGTCGGCCCCTATCGATGCGACAACGTCTTCGTCGAAGCAGCCGCAGTCCGGACGAACAATCCGCCGGCTGGCGCGATGCGCGGCTTCGGCGCTGTGCAGACGTGTTTCGCATACGAGATGCAGATGGAACGTCTTGCGGACGCTATCGGGCTCGATCCGTTAGAGGTCCGCCGCAGGAATGCGCTGCAGGCAGGCGACCCGATGTCAACTTCGGGCCAGATCATCGAAGGTTCACTTCCATCGCATCGGGTCCTCGATGCGATCGAGTCGATCCCACTTCCCGAGGACAACACCAGCGACGACCCGAGGCTCCTGCCGGGGGGAACCGGACTGACAACTCCACGCTCCGCTGTCGTTCGCGGCGTCGGATACGCCTTCGGCCTCAAGAATCTCGCATTCTCTGAGGGGTTCGATGACTTCTCCGAGGCGAGGGTGATCCTCACACCTGCGGGCGTCGAGGTCCACACGGCAGCGATCGAGGTTGGTCAGGGCCTCATCACGGTCTGCCAGCAGATCGCCAGGACGGTGCTTGGGACAGAGAAGGTTGCTGTCGTCTGGGACGACACGTCGAGCATCGGTTCTGCCGGGTCGACGTCTGCCTCCCGCCAAACCCAGATGACTGGCGGGGCCGTGCATGCTGCATCGGTCGGGCTGCGCGACCAGATCCTGTCAGCCCACGACGCGGACGAGCTGAGGGCCGATGGTGCGTACCGCAACGGTGCACGGGTGGCTTCCCTGGGCG
>CAJQOW010000023.1 GCA_905480055.1 uncultured Acidimicrobiia bacterium | reverse complement strand
CCACCACTGCGAGGCGTTCTGAAGAGGCTTCAACCAGCGGGAGCGATCAACTCCACGACGACATCGGTTGGATCTCCGTCGCGTGCGGGCGACAGGGGAACGACTGGCTCGAGACGTGGTGACCCATCGCTTGCGAACCCGTAGGCGTCGCGGTACTCGGTCACCTTTGCAACCACGTCCCGGACCACGATCCGGATGTGGTCGTCGGAAGATGAGTGCAGGAGGGCGTGGTCGTCGGTTGAGGTGGAAATGATGGTGACCCCTGAAGCCCGCAGGTCGGTGAGGATGATCTCCTGATCGACCTTGTCCGAGGCGAGTGCGGTGATGGCAGCCAATACGACGGCATCGACGTTGCCCGAGCGCACAATCTCAACCAGTGCCTTGAAACCTGGGCGATCCGATGGTGAGCTTGCAGCCTTGTCTTCACACGTTGCCACGAGTTCGTTGCCGGTGTCCCGGACCCAGCGACGAATCCGCTCGGACTGGGCGAACGCGGTGTCCGGCTGTTGATTCCCGGGTAGCTCGCGAACGTATGCAACGACTCTCATCGACCCGAAGTATCCCATTGGAACCGCTGTTAGTTCAATGACTAGTCATGAGGGGGTGGACTGACTAGTCACTTTGACGGCTCTCCATCTCGGGCGTTCCTCGTCGTTTTGCTGCGTTGCTACGCTCCGGTCCGTGCCTAGAACGCTCGTGCTCAATGCCAGCAACGAGCCGCTTTCCGTTGTTGCGGCTCGGCGCGGCGTCGTGCTCGTGATACGAGGAACCGCCGACCCTGTCGCACCGATGGGTCAGGTTTGGAACTCAGGCTCTGCGTCCGTAGAGGTGCCCGCCGTCGTGAGGCTCAGGCGCTACATCCGTGTTCCGTATCGTCGTTCGATCCCGCTGTCGCGGCGCGCCGTGTTCATGCGCGACGATCATCGCTGCCAGTACTGCGGCAGCTCGGCCGAGAACATCGACCATGTGATCCCCAAGGTCCAGGGCGGACAGCACAAGTGGGAGAACGTCGTAGCCGCATGTCGCCGCTGCAACACCCGCAAAGGAGGACGAACCCCGTCCCAGGCGGGCCTCACGTTGGTACGCAAACCTGGGGAGCCTGGTCGCTTCGACTGGGTCCACGTCGCAGCTGGCGGAACCCCCCACGCCGCATGGAGACCATTTCTTTGAGCTTCGGAGCTCTGGGGTTCTGGAGCCCGGGGGCTTCTGAGGTCACGTTGGGCCGACGACTACCGCTCCAGGTAGTTCGTTGCTCACCGGGGGTTGCCGGTTTGAGGTTCCGGACTGCTGAGTTCTAGGGCCCCGAAGCTCCCAAGCCCCGGAGCCCCTTGGCTGCTGGTTCTGCGCTCAGCGCAGAACCAGCACAGGTACCTCGCTGCGACGCACGACCTTGGCTCCGGTCGAGCCGAGCAGACCTTGGAAGGCGTTGTGTCCGTGTGACCCGACGACGAGTACATCGACATCGAGATCCTTCACCATTGCCAGGATGTCCTCGTCGATGTCGTCGGCCTCCATGACGTGGGACGAGGCCTCGCCACCGAGCTCCCGGATCGCCTTGACGATCGGTCGGCAGATCTCGACACGCTTGTCGCCGAGATACTGGGCTACGAGGGAGTCATCGCCAGGGAAGCTCTTCTCCATCGCAGCTCCGACGTTGGGTGCTCCAACGTACTCGGCGTCGACGTCGGCAGTCACCGGCGGCTTGTCTCCGTACTTGGAGCGGAGCTCCTGAACGAGGTGTCGGGGCACCTTGACGACGGTGGCGACGGTTGTCTTGCCGTCGCCTGCCAGGGCATGGGCGAACGCAGCTGCCCGTTCGACGTTCATCGCTCCGTCTGTCGCTACGAGCACGTGCATGGATGGTCCTCCCGAGTGGTGTTGACCCTCAGGCTAAACGTTTGCGCCGTCCGGTTCCCAGTACTCGAACAAACGAACCGCCGTCCTTGGGTCAAATTCATGACCAAATGGCGGAATAGGGTTGACAAGTGGCATGAAGTGGGCCATAGTGGGCCGCCGTGGGAGATGTCTGAGATGATGGAGACACCGCAACATGTTCCTAGGGGAGTACAGCCACTCGCTCGACGAGAAGGGTCGAGTTGTGATGCCGTCCAAGTTCCGCGTGGGCTTGGCGGGCGGCTGCGTGCTCACCAAAGGCCAGGAGCGGTGTCTGTACGTCTTCCCGACGGACCGCTGGGACGAGGAGGCAAGCCAGGTGCTCAAGCTTCCTCGCACCGACCGACGGGCTCGGAACTACTCACGTTCCTTCTTTGCCTCGGCTTCGGATCAGACACTCGATCGGTCTGGACGTTGTCAGGTGCCTGAGCCACTCCGCCAGTACGCGGGACTCACCAAGGACGTGACGGTTGTTGGGGTAGCGGATCGCATCGAGATCTGGGACACCGAGACCTGGGAGACGATCGCGACCGAAGCCGACGACTACTACGCGGATATCGAAGAGGTGCTGTCGGAGGGCGGCATATGACGTGCAACGAAACCACCTGGGCTGGCCCGCGGTCAGTCCCCCGGATGCCAATTGGGAGGCCCCTTACTCCGCCCGCTTCCATCTTGGCGCCAGCGCTCCGGGGGACTGACCATGGATCAGCCCACACCAAGCAATCGCACCTTCCACGATCCCGTCATGGTGGACGAGTTGCTCTCATGGCTCGAACCGGTCTCCGAGGGATGGATCGTGGATTGCACCTACGGCGGGGGCGGTCATAGCCGTGCAATCCTTCGTCGTTTTCCGCTCGCTCGTATTGTCGGCGTCGACCGCGACCCGGATGCTCTCGGCCAGGCAGTGGCCGATTCGCGTCTCACTCTTGTCGAGGCGAACTACCGCGCGATCGCGGACATTGTCGGGGACGCACGGTTTCCCGACCTCGTCGATGGAATTCTCCTCGACCTCGGAGTCTCGTCGCATCAACTCGATGAGGCCTCGCGAGGCTTCTCGTATCGGGCGTCTGGTCCGCTCGACATGCGCATGGGTCCCGATGCTGCACGATCGGCAGCAGAACTCGTCAACACCGCATCCGAAGAAGAACTTGCGGGAATCCTCTGGCGCTACGGCGAAGAGCGGTTCTCGCGCAGGATTGCCAGAGCCATCGTGGAGCAGCGTCCGTTCAGCACGACTGGCGAGCTCGCCGAGTGCGTTGCCGAATCAGTTCCGGCAGCAGCACGCAGGGCCAAACATCCCGCTCGAAGGACATTCCAAGCGATCCGCATCGCCGTCAACGATGAGCTCGGTGGTCTCTCCGAGGTACTCGACGCTTCGATCGATCTTCTCAAGCCAGGGGGACGCATCGTGGTGATGGCCTATCACTCGCTCGAGGACCGCATCGTGAAGCGACTGTTCGCAGACCGATCGACAACGTGTACGTGCCCACCGGAGCTGCCCGTGTGTGCCTGCGGAGCCGATCCAGATGTCGTGGTATTGACCCGCAAGGCGCAAAAGCCCACTGCCGCTGAGATCGAACGCAATCCCAGAGCGCGTAGCGCAGTCATGCGCGTCGCTGAAAGGATCGCGCCATGACCTCAGAAGCACTCTCCAGGCCAAGGCTGCGATCGAGGTCCCGTGAACGAGCCGGTGCCGTGCGTGGGCCCCGCGTCGTGCCACTGCTGTTCTTCACGGTGCTGGCGATCGCGTTGTTCTTCGCCATGATCTACCTGCGGATCGCCCTCGACCGCACCGCGTTCGAGCTCGACACCCTCGAGGACTCGATTGAGCTCCAGGAGAGCAGACAACTCGACCTTCGCCTCCAGATCGCAAGCCTTCAGGACCCCCTTCGCATCTCGAGTGAAGCCCAACGCATCGGCCTCACGCATCCACAGGAGCGAGTTGCCATCGAAGTCACAGGACTCCGTGGCACGGCGACCCCAGCCATCGACGACGCACCGGTGGCAGCACTCTCTGGCAGTCGTGATTCAGGTGATTGACCGCTAAGTCGAACGGAGTAGGACATGCAGAACTGGCCGAACGCTGGCGGCTGGATCTCCAACGCACACGAGTCGCGAGCGTGACTCCGTGAAGCGCCAGATCTGGAACCGCAGTGACTTTCGCCTCCTCGTCGTAGGGCTGGCGTTTGTTCTCGCGTGGGCAGGAATTGGGTACCGCCTGTTCGATCTCCAGGGGACGCGGGCGGTCGCTCTCG
>CAJQOW010000022.1 GCA_905480055.1 uncultured Acidimicrobiia bacterium | reverse complement strand
ATCTCGTGTGCGACACACTTCCTGGATCTCACGGTCGAGAGGATGTAGAAGCTGTGGCCAGGTTGCTGATCGGCATCGGAAATCCGGATCGTGCGGATGACGCCGCAGGTTGGGAGGTTGCTGGCAGGGTCAGCACCTGGCCAACGGAGCGACGGACGGGAGGGTCGTTCGACCTCATCGATCTCTGGCACGATGACGACGAGGTCGTGATCGTGGATGCGATGCAATCCGAGGTCGAACCGGGAACCGTGAGAAGTTTCGACGGTGTGCACGGTGAGCTGCCGTTTGGGGTGTTCACGTCGACGCATTCGTTTGGGCCCGCTGCGGTTGTGGAGCTCGCGCGGACCCTCGGTCGCCTCCCGCGATCCCTAACGGTTATTGGGATCGAGGCCGATGAACTAGGTATGGGTAGGACCATGACGCCCGAGGTCGCCGAGGCGATCGACCGCGTGGCAAAGGAGCTGCAAGATGCATGAGGCCAGACTGATGCGGGATCTCGTTTCCAAGATCGAGGAGATCGCAGAGGAGGAACACGTCGACCACATCGACGGAGTGAAGATCGAAATCGGTGCGATGAGCCACGTGACCCCAGAATCGCTGGAAGGTCACTTCGAACTGCTCACGCACCACTCCCCTGCCGAGCACGCACACCTCGACATCGAAAAGGCGACCGATCCATCGGCACCCGATGCCTACGACATTCGCCTGGTCTCGGTGTCCGTAGGCGACTGAACAATCGGATTCAACGGAATTCGCTGGTCAGCTGGTCCAATCAGGGAGACAATGAGGGCGTGTCGCTGACTTCTTCGGAGACGGGGAGGAGTCTCCATGACAAGCGTCCACCACCACCCCTCCAGTGACGTTGGGTTGCACCACGTCCCCGACTGGGTTTGGATCGGTCTGGCTGCACTTCTGGCGGTCGCCTTCGGCCTCGGCATCGGGTACATGATCGGGAACCAGGATGCCGAAACGACGGGAGCAAGCGCGGCAGCGGTCGATGGCTTCGCGTACGACAACGAATCCACACCGATGCGCATCGTCCAGCCGGGAGTAACCACCGCCTACTTCGGCAACAGCGGGGTGCTCTATCCGGATCCCATACCGGTCGCACCGTTGATGGGCCTCGAAGTGGCGAATGAGTCCACATCGATGCATCTGCTGAGCGGTCTCGTGACAACCGAGTACTACGGCAACAGCGGAGAACTGTATCCGGCCCTCACGGTCGCACCGTCTGCGATGGGATTCGACTACGACCACGAAGTCACACCGATGCACCTGAGTAGCGATGGAGTAACGACCACCTACTTCGGAAACAGCGGAGAGCTGTTCGCTGACGAGTAGCTGCAGGCAACTGCAGCGGCAAGATGATGACTGAACGCTGCCCTTCAGCCAGGGCCGGATCCACACGGTGCGTTGACAAGTACCGTGGGTGACGGTTTCGGACGTCACAAGGAGCAGCATGCAGGTTGGGCTGATCATCCCGCAGGGTTGGAAGAGCTCCACCTGTCATCAGTCGGCTGGGTTGTCGGCGTTGCGGTGATACACATCGCCATGAAATGGAAAAGGATTGTCAACGCGACCAACCGCTTCATCTTCGACCCCTTGGAGCGAACTGCAGACAAGAAGTGAAGACCGCTCGGCGAATCCTCACTGTTCTCCTGGCTGCCGTGTTCGTCGGTCTCGTGTGGAGAGGCGTCGGCGGATCGACGTGGGAACAGGGTGTCGATGCACTGATCGCAGGTGAACAGTTCACGACGTTCACCGAGCCGCTTCGCCTCATCGCTGGGGCACTCTTCGTTGCAGTTCCCGCGGTGTTGCTGATCAGGGCCGCTTGGGTGTGGCTCCATGCACCGACCCAACCCAGTCGTGGGCCCAACCGGCGCTGACCGGGGCGCTAGGTTTCGCTCGATGGATCGAGAGCCGCCAGGGCGCTGAGAAGCGCTTCTCGGGCTCGTTGGGTCGAGTCGGCATCGAGACTGTTCGGATCGAGGGACACCTTGAAGTCACCGATCTCCTCTTCGACCCGAACGTCTGGTCCGAGATCCTTGAACTCCCCCATGACCTCGTACGTTCGAAGCTCATGGCTGATCCCCTTCACGTTCACATCGCCAATCGGCCGACAGTAGAACTCGTCCTTTATCAGCGAGTAGGTCGCGTGGGAAACCAGTATCTGGTCGGGTTCGGCTGCTTCTTCGAGGCGAGATGCAGCGTTCACCGCCCCTCCGACAATTGTGTAGTCCAGCCGGTCTTCTGATCCGAAGTTTCCGACGGTGCAGAATCCGGAGTTGATACCGATGCGAACCTGAAGCGGCTCCGGACCGATGAGGTCGGACCACTCTGCATTGAGCTCCCGAATCCGGTTCTTCATCCGGGTTGCCATCCCCACACACTGTATTGCATCCTGACGGCGGCCAAGGGTCCTGGGATCACCGAAGAAGATCATGATGCCGTCCCCGATGAACTTGTCGATCGTGCCTCCGCAGCCGTCAGCGATCGCTGCCATCTCACTGAGATATCGATTGAGCACGCCACTGACTGCCTCGGCCTCGAGCCGATCCGTGAGGTCGGTGAACCCTTTGATGTCCGAGAAGAACACCGTGAGCTCCTTGCGGTATGACTCAACGCGAACGTCTGTCTTTCCCTCGAATATCGAGTCGAACACCTGACGGGACAGATACTTCGCGAGCTTCCCGGATAAGGCCTCGAGCTGATCGTTCTTCTGGTTGAGAGACTTGTTGGCGACTTGGATGGCGTCCTCGGCGAGCTTTCGCTCCGTGATGTCGCGGATGATCCCGCTGTAGAACCGCTTGTTCCCTGCATGCCATGTGGCGAGCGAGAGCTCGATCGGGAACTCACGCCCGTCGCGATGAAGACCAGCCAGCTCGACCGTCGATCCGATCACGTGCTGTTCCCCGCCCGACGACACCCGCGCGACCCCCTCGGCGTGCCCATCCCTGAAACGCGCGGGGACCACCGCCGACACGGGCTCCCCAACCATCTCGTCCGATGAGTACCCGAACATCTCAGCAGCATGGGCGTTCCACAGAACCACGCGGCCACGGTCGTCGATCGAAATTATCGCATCGTTTGCCGATTCGAGGATGGCCTCCATCCTCCGTTCGGACATCATGAGCGCCCTGGTCATCTCGGCCCGCTCGGAGATGTCGCGAATGATCCCGCTGAAGAACCGCTGACCGCCATCGAACCAGGTCGCTAGTGCCAACTCGATCGGGAACTCGTGCCCCTCCTTGTGGAGGCCGAAGACTTCGACGGTCTGGCCAACAATGCGAGTTTCTCCCGTTTCGACCACACGCTCGAGCCCGGCCGAGTGGGCTTCCCGAAATCGCTCAGGAACGAGCACTGTCAGGGACTGACCGACAACCTCGTCGACGGAATACCCGAACATGCGTTGCGCTGCCGGATTCCAGGTCTGGATGCGTCCATCTGCGCCCGCGGTGATGATCGCGTCCGCAGCGGAACGGATGATCGCCTCGAGTGATCCTGTTGACCCCGACTCCATGGTCTCCTCCAGCGGGCAACAATAGATTGATCACCTTCCGCAATGCACGAAGCGTCAGACGTCACAGGACGCATCCTCACCACGACCCGTCTTCAGCTCTTGCCTTTGGGACGAACGTGCTGCGCTCGGAAAGAAGTGGCGTGCAGTCATCCGGACCGATGCCCGGTTCCGTAGACGAAGTGTTGTCGTCCTCCACAGACCAGCAAGCGCAATAGGCCCAGCGGACTCCTCCCTGCTGGGCCTTTCGCTTGCTCAAGCCTGGACGTGGAGTTCCGTTGCCGGACCGTCGGCGCCGGTCGGGTGTCAGAGGGCGCTGATGTGATCCCGCCATGTGTGCTCGGGTTCATACCCAAGAAGATGTCGCGCCTTGTCGATCGCCAGAAGGGTCTCGTATCCCTCGATGGGGCTTCGGATCGGAACACTTGGGAAGACCTCGGCCATGAGGTCAGCGCTCGGCGTCGTCATGCACGTGTCTCCTGCGGCGATCAGGAAGTCCTCGGATCCGCTCATGTCTGCGACGAGTGCCCGGAAGCACGCCAGCGCGACATCTCGATGATCGACATAGCCCCACAGATTCCATGCGCGGATACGCGGGTCATCCCAGAAGCCGGGGAACCGTTCGGTGTAATCGTCGGGCTGCATGATGTTGGAGATGCGCAGCCCGACGAACGGAGTCCCGTGCCACCGGTTGAATTGCCCTGCCATCTCCTCGCCCAACAGCTTGGACAACGCATAGTGGAACTGGGGCAAGCGTGGATGCGTCTCGTCGATCGGAGCGAACTCGGGCGGTTGGTCCTCGAGCGGAATTCCGATCAAGGTCTCCGACGACGCCCACACAACGCGCTCCAGTCCCAACTCGATAGCCCCGGCAAACACGTTGTATGTGGACATCGTGTTGATACGGAACGTCTCGGCATCGGTGAGGATATTCGGCGCCGGGATCGCGGCCAGGTGCACTACGGCGTCGGCACTCGACAGCGCTCCGATCGTCTGGCCGAAGTCCGTCAGGTCGGCGATGAGTGTTGGAGCGTCGGGGTCACTGGATGCGGCGACATCGACCTCGACGACGTCGAACCCCTCCTGCCGAAGACGCTCTACCGTCGCTCGCCCTGCCTTGCCGCTTCCCCCGGTTACTACGACTCGCGACATGGGCATTGCCACACCTCCTGGCGATCAGTCGAATCCTAGCTCCCACGTAGCGGACCAAACCAAGCCGTCGAGACGTCGACGGCGCCAACCGTTTCTAGGCTGAGAGCACCAGCACGATAGGAGTGCATGCAATGGGTATGGAGTACCGCCGGGTCGGGAGCGCCGGGATCAAGACAAGTGTCTTCTCGTACGGATCGTGGCTGACCTTTGGGAGCCAACAAGAGCGTGATGCGAGTCTCGAGTGCATGAGCGCCGCGTACGAGGCCGGAGTCAACTTCTTCGACAACGCCGAGGTCTATGCCGGCGGCCAGGCCGAGACAGTGATGGGTGAAGCGCTTGAGGAGTTCGGATGGGCACGACACAGCTACCTCGTCTCCACGAAGTACTTCTGGGGCATCCACCGGGATGTTCCGAACGCATTCTTCACACTGAATCGGAAGTACTTGATGGAGGCGATAGACAAGTCGCTCGAGCGGCTTCGCATGGACCACATCGACCTCGTCTACTGCCATCGACCTGACCCCGAAACCCCGATCGAGGAAACGGTGTGGGCGATGTCCGACATCGTGGCATCCGGTCGGGCACTGTATTGGGGCACATCTGAGTGGTCAGCACAAGAGATACGTGCAGCGTGGGAAATCGCCGAGCGGCACCATCTTCGCAAGCCCATCGTCGAGCAGCCCGAGTACAACCTGTTCAAGCGCGAACGAGTCGAGGTCGAGTACGCACGCCTCTACGAGGACATCGGCCTGGGGCTCACGACGTTCAGCCCACTCGCATCGGGTCTGCTCACGGGCAAGTATCAGGACGGAATCCCCGACGGCAGCCGAGGCGACGATGTCGAGTGGCTTCGGGACCACCTGACCGATGAGAGCAGGCTCGCCAAGGTCGATCAATTCCTTGCTGTGGCCGGCGCCATCGGGTGTACTCCCGGGCAGTTGGCGCTTGCCTGGACTGCGTCGAATCCGAATGTGAGCTCGGTGATCATCGGAGCCAGGAACGTTGCTCAGCTCTCCGAGAACCTCCAAGCGCTCGAGGTCTTGAAGGCGATGACTCCGGAGCAGAAGACGAGCCTCGACGAGCTGTTCGCCTGAACGCTCGATGGTCAAGGATCGGTGACCGCACCGACATACGCGGCGGGCCTCGGCACTGGCAGGTACATGACGTGATACCTCGACAGCAGAGGCCCTCTCCTCCGCTGCCCTCATCAGCAAGGACAAAGGCATCGTGCTGATCGGCCAGAAGGCCTGAGCGGTAAGCTTCACATCCCGCCCTCGTAGCTCAGGGGATAGAGCACCGGTTTCCTAAACCTCCCGGCCCCAGCGCAGTGCCACGACCCTGGAAGTCGATTCCCACGATGTTGGGCTGCACCGTGAGGTGCGGGCTATGTGCTCCAACAGGTACTGGTCCCACTCGCTCATCCAAGCATCGCGGCGCATCTGGCCTCTTCAACAATCGCCTGTGCATGGGGGGCGGGCCGAGGCCACACCCCCCATGCGTATCGGCTATTTGGTTGAGAAGGAGGCGAGGATCGGCTCGTGATCGCTCGCCGTGGTGTTGCTGAAGGTTCGCGGGAAGT
>CAJQOW010000021.1 GCA_905480055.1 uncultured Acidimicrobiia bacterium | reverse complement strand
GACTCGATGCCGTCGGATCGGCTGAACATGCTGACCTCAACGCACGGGCCGCCGAGCAATCGATCGTGTTGGTGCGAAACGAGAGGAATCTGATTCCTCTGGCTGGGAATGAGGGCACACGCATCCTGGTCGTTGAGGTGCAGCCCGACATCCTCACACCCGCGGACACCTCCAACTACGAACAGCCCCACCTCGCAGAGGCATTGCGCAAGGTCATGCCAGGACACGTCGAGAGTCTGGTGATCCCCATGGACCCCGGTCCGGAGTATGCGACCGCAGTGACGTCGGCCGCTCAGCAAGCGGATGTCGTCGTCCTGGGTACCTCCGCTGCCTCCTTGTTCGAGAATCAGGCTTCGCTTGGGAATCGGCTCATCTCCGACCATGGGAAGGTCGTCGTCGTCGCACAGCGCACGCCGTGGGATCTCACGGTCCTTCCCGGCGCCTCGACATACCTGTGCGCATGGTCGGTGAACGAGGCGAGCGCTCGAGCCGCAGCACGAGCGCTCGCAGGACTCGCTCCGATCACCGGCACATTGCCGGTTGCCGTGGGCGACATCCCCTCAGGGTTCGGTATCAATCTTCCATGACAGCGATGCGGATTCTCGGCGGTGTGGATGCCTCGGGTCGCGGCATCAGCCTCGGCATCGAGAACGGCCTTCAGGGTGCAGCAACGACTCGGGCACCGTACCTCGATGCCACAGGCTTCACCGTGGTCCCTGGGTTCGTGGACATCCAGATCAACGGTGCGTTCGGCGCCGACTTCACCGAGGACCCGGAAACGATCTGGGAGGTTGGTGCCAGGCTTCCCGAAACCGGCGTCACAGCCTTCTGCCCGACGATCATCACCTCGCCCGAAGGGAGCATCGAGGCGGCTCAGGCAGCAATGGCCCAGCGCCCATCCGACTATCTCGGCGCGGAGCCCGTTGGTCTCCACATCGAGGGACCGTTCTTGTCCGAGGAGAAACGAGGAACACATCCGAAGGATCTCCTTCGCCTCCCCGGCGATGTCCCCTTGGCGCCAGACCATGTGTCGATCGTGACGATGGCCCCGGAGTTGCCAGGGGCGGTGGACCTCATCGCAGACCTGAGCTCGCGGGGCGTTGTTGTCTCGGTCGGACACTCTGCCGCCACCGGTGACATCACCAGAGCTGCCCTTGATGCCGGAGCAACGCTCGGCACCCACCTGTTCAATGCGATGCCACCGCTCACTGCGAGAGAACCTGGTGTGGCAGGCGTGCTCCTGGCTGATCCTCGCGCCTACTTCGGGGTCATCGTCGATGGCCACCATCTCGACCCGGCGACCCTGCGCCTGGCATGGAACGCTGCGCCTGACCGGTTCTGCATCATCACCGATGCAATCGCAGCAGCTGGCCAACCAGACGGCACCTATCGGATCGGATCTGTTTCAGTGGAAAAGCGCAACGACGTGGTTCGCAACGCCGACGGAACGCTCGCTGGTGCAGCCGTGACGATGGACCGTGAGCTCGCGATCCTGATGGCTGCCACCGCGACTCCCCTGATCGAAGCCATCGCCGCAGTCACGTTCAACCCGTCCGAGGCGATTGGTTCGTGGGACAGGGGCCGCCTGCGACGGGGAACGCGTGGCGACATCACCCTGCTCGATGGAACTGACGTTGCCGCAACGATTGTTGGCGGCCGGATTGCGTTCCTCAGCGACACGGACCGATGGAAGGAACCGACCAGTGCTGCTTCATGACGAGATCTTCGAGCAGCCGGATGCCCTTTCCCGCGTGCTTGCGTACAACACCGTGGTCGCCGGTCTCGCCAGGGACCTCCTCACTGCGGCAGGGACGACGCACGCAGTGATCGCTGCCCGAGGCACATCGGACAATGCAGCGCGATATGCGAAGTATGTCTGGGGAACCGAGCTGAGTGTCCCAGTGACACTTGCAGCCCCGTCCCTCTACACCCGATATGACGACCCACCCAACCTCGCAGGTGCCGCAGTGGTCGGCATTTCGCAGTCGGGGCAGAGTCCTGACCTTCTTGCGGTCCTCGAGGAAGCCAGACGACAGGAGAGGCCGACGATCGCGATCGTGAACGAGGTCGACTCGCCGCTTGCGGACCTCGCCAACGTGGTGGTGCCGCTCCACGCGGGCACCGAACACTCTGTTGCTGCAACCAAGAGCTACACCACGAGCCTGCTCGCTGTAGCGATGATCGCAGGCGGTGGCTCGTCGCTCTCAGCAGTGCCCGACTTCGTCCGAGACGTCCTTGCAGTCGAACCACAGATCGCTGCGGAAGCTGCACGCCTCGGACCGGTCGACAAGGCTGTGGTGCTCGGCCGCGGCTACAACCACGCAACTGCGTTCGAGTGGGCACTGAAGCTCCAAGAAATGGCATACGTGTTCGCCCACGGCTTCTCGACTGCTGACTTCGCCCATGGGCCCTTCGCCGTGCTTGAACCGGGGTTTCCTGTTCTGTCTGCGGTGCCAGACGGGCCTACCGCGGCGGACAGCCTCGCGATCCTGCGCAGGGCACGAGACGAGGGTGGAGCCGACGTCTCGCTCATCACCAACATCACCGACACCGGCATAGAAGGCGTCCCAACTCCCACGGTGCCCGAGGCAGTGTCGCCGATCACGTTCATCGCCGCCGCCCAACTCTTCACGTTGCACATGGCACTCGCCCGAGGTGTTGACCCGGAAACGCCGCGCGGGTTGCGCAAGGTCACGAAGACGAGCTGAATGCGTCGCCACGGCGTGTCTGGAAGGCAGGATGCCACTACGCTCCGCCCATGGCCACGCTGCGACTTTTCGCAAACCTGAGGGAATCCGCAGGAACCGACACCGTCGAGATCGACGCTGCAACCGTCGGTGAACTCCTCGACTCGGCGACCCACCGATACGGCGACGGGTTCGCCACAGGCCTTCAGTCAGCAGGCATATGGGTGAACGGAGAAGCCGCCCAGGACGGCACCGTTATCACCGATACCGATGAGGTCGCTGTCATCCCACCAGTGAGCGGCGGCACGCTTGCCACCAGAAATATCGAGGTCGCTCCGAGCCTTCTCTCTGTTGCCCTGGTTGTGGCACTCCTTGCTGTTGCCTGGGCGCCGATCGAATGGTTCGTCGTGGTGGCAGTGGGCTCGATCCTTGCCTGGATCTGGGACGTCTGGCTGGCAGCCAAGTCGACAGCGAAACCTTTCGTCGTGTATCCACCGCTCATTGGAGCCACCCTCGGCGGAGCCTTCGGATACGCATGGGGTATCGAAGGCGTCGCTGGCGCGCTGGCCGTCGGTGTCGTCCTTTCGGTGTCGTGGCCGATATTCGATCGAGCGAACCGCGACTTCCGCATCACCGCCACGACCACGCTGGTTTCAACACTCGTTGTGGCTGCTGCTGGGTCACTGGTACTGACGCGACTCTTCGGATCGTTCGCAGTGGTCGCATTCGTGATCATTGCCATTGCCGGTCTCGTCGGCGCTTGGATCGCGGGCACCTACGGATCGGCAATCCAATCCGTCGACGCCAACGTCGGAGCGCTTCTGGGCGCCTTGCTCGCGGGTCTTGTCGCCGGGATGACGATCGAGGAACTCGACATCGCTGCTGGCCTCCTCGGCGGGGTCGCCGCGGCCGCTGGTGTCATCGCAGGCAGGGCCCTCGGCTCGATGGTGCGGACCGGGACGGTCACCCATACCGAGGATGCCCCCGGTTCGTTGGCCCTCTTTGACGGCGTCATCCTCGCCGCCCCCCTCTTCTGGCTCGCCCTCTGGGTGTTTGGCTAGAGCCGCTTTTGCGGCTCGGTACCGAGTACCTGGTACCTAGTACTTGGAGAACTCGGGGCCCGAGGCTCGAGGCTCGAGACTGCCGAATTTCACCTGTCATTTCCCCATTGGCGTCCTAGGCTTCTGCGTTCATGGTCCGATCACACAATCGGCGCTGGGTAATCCTTGTTCTCACGTTCGCCCTTGCGGCATTCGTTCCTGTCTCCGCGTCCGCGCAAACTCAGGCAGACGTCGACAGGGCAGAGTCGAACAAGCGTGTCGCAGAGGCTCGCAAGTCGCAGGCATATCAGGACTACGTCGCGATCACGGAGGAACTGGACGAGGCGGTGGCGCGATACGAGGCGATCCATGCGCAGCACGAGGATCTGCTCTATCGCATCTCCCGAATGGAGTCTGCAGTCGAGCGCTACGAGACTGAGGCAGCCGATCTCGAAACCGCAGCGAAGGACATCCTCGTCGACGCCTACATGTCGGGTCAGCGCAATCTCATCGGGTCGGCGTTCAGCGCTTCCAACATCCAAGACCTCGTGACATCCCGTGCATTGCTCGACAGGGCGGCTGAACGGGAGTTGGCGTCGCTCGACAACCTCGACGCGATTTCTCGCCAGGCAGACCGGTCATCGGCTGAACTCGACCTTCGCAGGGTCGACGTTGCTGCGAACGAGGATGCGGCGGCAGTCATCGTCGAGGAGATCAACGAACTCCAACAGCGTCAGCGCCAGATCCTCGCGGATGCCGATGCCGACCTTTCCGAAGCGATTTCCAGGCTCAAGCAGGAAATCAACGAGAAGGCCGCCGAGGACGCTCGCATCAAGCGACAACAGGTGGCACAGTCGGCCGCGAAATCCGGTGCTGCCGGTGGTACGGCACCGCAGAACACCCCTGGATTCGTCTGTCCCGTGCAAGGTGGTGCGTCATTCATCGATTCGTGGGGGTTCGCTCGATCCGGTGGCCGCAAGCACAAGGGCGTCGACATGTTCAACACACGTGGGACACCGCTGATTGCCGTGGTTGACGGTCGGATCAAGTTCAGCTTCAACAGCCTCGGTGGGCGCTCCACTCACTTGTATGCGGACAATGGCGTTGTCTACTACTACACACACCTCGACTCACACCCGAGCAACATCTCCTCGGGACAGCGGGTATCCAAGGGCGCCGTGGTCGGCTTTCTCGGTAACTCAGGCAACGCCAGATACACCTCGCCACACCTTCACTTCGAGATCCGTCCGGGGGGCAAGGCAGTCAACCCGTACCCCACGGTGCGCTCTGCTTGCTAAGTTGTCTGCTTCAAGGAGCTGAGCATGTCACAGCAACGCAGACGAATAGACCTCGCACTCGATCCCGAGTTCATCACCGACCTCGAGACGGTCGACGTCGTGGAGCTCAGGGATCGCCGACAGCTCCTCGACATCCTCGACACCGAGCTGTCGTACTACCGCAGGATTCTTCATGGGCGTATGGATCTGCTCGACTTCGAGCTCAGGCGTCGTTCGGGCGCAGAAACGCGTTCTTTGATCGAAGCGCTGCCGGAGATCCTGGCCGATCCGCCGTCCGGGAAGACCACGAATCCGCTCGACAAGGAACTTCCCGTTGATCCCCCCGAACTCGCAGGTGCCGGGCGTCGCGAGATCGATCACGTCCTCGGCGACGACTTCCTCGCGAGGCTGCCGATGCTCGACGATGTCGAACTCGCCAGCATCCGGGATGCACTGTCGGAGACCGAGCAGACGGTCTCGGACCAACGACGGGCTGTGCACGACGCACACGATCTCATCACCGGCGAGTTGACGCGGCGCTACCGCGACGGCCTCGCCGACGCGGACGAGCTTCTCTCGCACAGCTAGCCGTGCGGTTCTCCAGGGTGCGCTCTGGTCTCGCTGAGACCAGCCATGACGTAATCGCGATCGCCATTGACAGCGACGGCAGCACGCTCTTCGCCTCCGGCGATGTCGAACGGCCCTTCTTCTATCGATCTGCAGTCAAGCCCCTCCAAGCGATGGCGACGCTACGCGCAGGCGCGGTCCTCAGCGACGAGCAGCTTGCTGTGGCGTGTTCGAGCCACGGCGGGTTTCCCGTGCACCTCGCCCTGGTGGAGTCGATCCTCAGCAACGCCGGGCTGTCGACCAGCGACCTGCAGTGTGCATCCGGCAGGCCGCTCAATCAGCGAGCCGATCTAATGCAAAGGAGCCTCGGCCGAGACGGTGACGAGCGCCTCTTCCACAACTGCTCCGGCAAACACAGCGGCTGGCTTGCCGGCTGTGTGGCATCCGGTTGGGACACCGAGACCTATCTCGAAGCTGATCATCCAATCCAACGGTCGATCGTCGATATCGTGACAGAAGCAACCGACGCGAGCCCGGAACCGCTCGGCGTCGATGGGTGCGGCGCACCGACCCTCCGCGGCTCGGTGCGATCCCTCGCCGCCGGGTTCCGCACGTTGACAACCGACCCCCACTTCGACCGGATCACCTTTGCGATGACCCGTTTCGGCGCCCTCGTCGGCGACAACCTCCGAGGTGAGGGACGCGTGGGCGTGAACTGGAGTGGACCGTCGAAGGGTGGCGCCGAGGGCCTCTTCGCCGCAAGCCGGGAGGGAACCGCCATCGTTACGAAGTCACTCGATGGATCCACGGACATCGCAGTTTCAGCCTTCCTCGAAGTCGCCAACAGAATCGGTGCGCTTCCGGAGGGCACGGCGGAGTGGCTCGAACCCGTGGCCCAGCCTCCAGTAATCGGCGGCGGCAGGCCGGTCGGCCGATTTGAACTCGTGAGCGGTTGATGGCTTCCTCCGATCCCTGGTCAGCTTTCCACGACGAACTCGCGGCAGATGCCCCACGCACTGGCCCTTTCCCCCATCGTGGATTTCTCGAAGCGGCGAGCAGGGCCATTGACGATGAGGGCGACCTTGCGGTGTTCTCGGACGACGAGTCCAGCGTCGC
>CAJQOW010000020.1 GCA_905480055.1 uncultured Acidimicrobiia bacterium | reverse complement strand
CTGGACACGTGCGACCCACCCGCGCATCAGGGTCAGTGCGATGCCGCTGCCGATGATGACGAGCGACAGCTTGAACGCCGTGTTGAACCCGGCCCAGAGGTGAACGTGTTTGGGGTCTGCTGCAGGGTACAACGCGATGGTCGCCATCTCGACGAGCCGGTCGATGATGACCGGCGCCAATCCCGCCACAACGGTAAAGACTGTGAGGAGCACTGCCGGGCCAACGAAGACCCACGAGGGTGCATGCGCCGTCTTGGAGTCGACGTGGTCGTCGAAGGTTGCCTCAAAATCGGCGTCGGCGAAGACGCCAAGCAGCCCGAGCACGAAGCGAGCCGAGTAGGCAAACGTCAAGATCGATGCAAGAACGATGACGACGAGCACGGCGTTTCCACCAACGAAGTCGCCGTACTCGAGGTAGCCATCGAGTGCTTTCTCCTTGGCGATGAAACCGAACAGCGGTGGCAGGCCCGCCATCGATGCTGCCCCGATGATCCCCGCGACAATCGCTGGCTTCCACCCGCTACCGAACCCAGTCAGGCGGCGGATATCGCGCGATCCAACCTCGTGATCGACGATGCCGACCACCATGAACAGCGTCGCTTTGAACGCTGCATGCGCGAGCAACAGCACCACACCAGCCTGAGCAATGTGATCATCGCCCGCACCGAACAGCAGCATCATGAAGCCGAGCTGGCTCACCGTGCCGTACGCGAGCAAGAGCTTGAGGTCGTGCTGGCGCAGCGCACGGAGCCCCCCGATCAGCATCGTCGCCGAGCCCACGGTGAGGACCACGATGCGCCAGTTGCCTTGAACAGCAAACATCGGTGCGAGTCGCGCCACCAGGTAGACGCCTGCCTTCACCATCGTTGCCGAGTGCAGATACGCGCTGACGGGGGTCGGTGCCACCATCGCTCCGGGCAGCCAACTACTGAACGGCACTTGGGCCGACTTCGTGAAGGCACCGATCAGCACACAGATCAGGCCAGCGTTCACGATCGCGCCGGTCGGTGGGTTCTCGATGAGTTCCGACAACCGGTACGTCCCGGCGGACTGACCAATCATGATCAGACCGGCCAGCAGCACCAAGCCGCCCATTCCGGTGATGAGGATTGCCTGTAGCGATGCCGCTCGCGCCCGAGGGTTCGTGTCGTCGTTGCCGATGAGCAAGTACGACGTGATCGAGGTCAGCTCCCAGAAGATGAACAGCGCAATCAGATGGTCGGACAGAACCACGCCGAGCATCGCCCCGGCAAAGATCGTCATCATTCCCGCGAGTCGTCCGACGTTGTCGGCCACCTTGCCGTCAGGGTCGTGCGGCATGAAGTAGCCGAGCGCATAAAGACAGATCAGGAAGCCAATTCCCGAGACCAGAGCGACCATCGCCAACGAGAAGGCATCGAGGCGCAGGTCGATCGCGATGTTCAGGCCATCGACCCAACTGAAGGACTCGGTCGTCGGTTCGCCGTCGAGAACGCTGCCCGTCTGCGACACCGCCCACACCACCGCAGCCAGCGGTGCCAGGGCCGCCACGGCGAACGCACGTCGCCCGAGGGATCGTCCCACAGCGATGATTGCGACACCGAGAACGAGGTGGAGGGCGAGCAGAACGAACATGTTGAAGAGGGCGACGTCGCCGCGACGTCAGGCCCCGACGATACGACCAGCACGAGATTTCTGTGTGTTACCCATCGGTAACTACTGTGACAACATGACGGAAATCAAAAAAGTTGGCGTCCTCGGTTCCGGAATTATGGGTTCGGGACTGGCCGAAGTCGTGGCCCGCGCCGGCCTCGACGTGGTCGTACGCTCGCGGACGCAGGCCGGTGCCGACGCTGTTCTCGACAAGGTCAGCTCCGGCCTCGCTCGCCATGTCGCGAAGGAACGCATGACCGAAGACGAGCGTCAGGCAATCCTCGGCAAGATTTCGGTCACCGATCACCTCGGTCAACTCGCCGACTGCGACCTCGTCATCGAGAGTGTCGTCGAGGACCTCGAAATCAAGCGTGCGCTGTTCAGCGAACTCGAGCAGATCGTGAAGCCCGAAGGCATTCTCGCCACGAACACCTCCACGCTCCCCGTCGTCGAGCTGGCAATGATGACCCAGCGCCCAGACAAGGTCTGCGGTATCCACTTCTTCAACCCCGCTCCGGCGATGTCCCTCGTCGAGATCATCCGTCCGCTCACCGCGAGTGACGACACAATCGAAGCAGCCACGGCCTTCGCTACCGCGTGCGGCAAGGATGCCGTGCTCGTCGAAGACCGTGCGGGCTTCATCGTCAACGCCTTGCTTTTCCCCTACCTCAACAATGCGGTCCGCATGCTGGAATCCGGCACTGCCTCGATGGATTCGATCGACATCGCGATGACAGGCGGCTGCAACTTCCCGATGGGCCCGTTTGCGCTTCTCGACCTCGTCGGCCTCGACACCTCGCTGTCGATTCTCGATGCGCTCTACGACGAGTTCCGTGATGTCAACTATGCAGCGGTCCCACTCCTCCGTCGAATGGTCGCCGCTGGTCACCTCGGCTGCAAGACCAAACAGGGTTTCCGCTCGTACTGACACCGTACTGACACCCCCTGTACACCCCGATACCCCGCCGTCCCCGGCGTTTTCGGGAGCTTCTTGCACACAGTGACTGCAGCAAGCTCCCGA
>CAJQOW010000019.1 GCA_905480055.1 uncultured Acidimicrobiia bacterium | reverse complement strand
TGTGGTACCCGGCGTGGGCGCTGAGGAGACCAGACGTTTCGCGTGACATCCCCGCCCAGGCTGTTGCCGAGGATGGTCGGATCGTTGCCAGGAATCACCTCGCCGCCCAGGCAGGGGTGCTGATTGGTATGCGTCGCCGGGCAGCCGAGGCAGTATGCCCAACGGTTGTCACCATCACGCAGGACCTCACCGCAGAGATGACTCGGTTCGAGCCGCTCATCACCACGATGGAGGAGTTGGTACCGCGCGTCGAAGTGATCCAACCAGGCCTGATGCTCATCCCCACGTCGGGGGCGGTCTCGTACTACGGAGGAGAGGCATCCCTTGTCGAACGGGTGGACAAGGAGCTCAAGGCCTTTGGGACAGATCACCGCATCGGTCTTGGGATGGGACCATTCGCTGCCCAGCAGTCAGCGAGGCTCACAACAGAGGAACACCCGGTGCACATTGTTGAGGACGATGCACGGTTCCTGGCTGAGATGGATGTTGCCGCACTGGACTCGGATGACCTCGCGGCGACCTTCCGGTGGCTTGGCATCACCACCTTGGGCGCCATTGCCGAACTGCCGAGAGATGCCGTGATCTCCCGATTCGGGAAACAGGGATTGCGGGCCCACGATGTGGCGCTCGGGCATGACCGGAGGGTGGATCCCAGGGACATCCTCGAAGATCCAACGGTCGTGTCCCGATTCGATCCACCCATCGACAACCTCGAAGAGGCTGCCTTCGTCGCCAGGAACATGGCCCAGAGACTCATCAGCTCCCTTGCCACCCACGGGGTTGCCCCACACAGGGTGGTGGTCACGGCCGAAGCTGCAGATGGCACGTCACGGTCGCGGGTATGGCGCAGTTCCGATCCATTCAGCGACAGAACCCTTGCCGAACGGATCAGGTGGCAGCTCAGGGCATGGATCGATGGTGTCTCTGCAGGGATCAGGGGCGGGTTGGTGACCCTCATCCTCGAACCAGCAGATCTATCCGGTTCGGGGCGCCAGATGGTGCTCGAGGAAGATGCCAAGAGCTTTGAGGAAACGCAACGTGCATTGATGGAAGTTCAAGCGATCGCAGGGATGGACAACCTGCTTGTTGCGCGACCCCAAGGGGGAAGGGATCCGGCGCAACAGGTGCTCTGGGAGCGGTGGGGGGATGAGCCATCGCAGCCAAGACACGATCCTGGGGCGCCATGGCCCGGGGGTATTCCAAGCCCAGCACCTGCCCTCGTGCCTCCTGAAGCGGTGCGGTTCGAGGTCAGTTTCGTTGATGGCATACCTGATCAGGTCCGTCTCCGGAGTCGATGGGAGCCCGTGCTGTCATGGGCGGGGCCATGGAGAAGTGTCGGACGATGGTGGGACGGCGAGACCGCCGCTGACCGATATCAGATCGTCACGTCAGTGGGGGCCTATCTCTGCGAGGTCAGGGACGGTGCGAGCTATCTGCTTGGTGTGTATGACTGAACGGCGAGCCTCTGGCCATCAGCCTTCAGCTATCAGCGGAGAGGGCCGTTGCCCGCATGTCGAGGTAGTTGTCGGTGATCGACTGTTCGAGTTGGTCCATGATGGGCTTCAGGTTGTCCTTGTTCGTCATGCCTTCGGTCTCGATCGGGTCGAGGATGCGAACGTTGACATGTCCCGGGTGGATGACCTTCGAGCCCGGTGTGGATATGCGATCCGAACCTTCGAGGACCACCGGCAGCAGCGGAAGTTGCGTGTCGATGGCGATCCGTGCCGCTCCCTTCTTGAACGGAAGGAGATTACCGTCCCGGGACCTCGTGCCCTCGGGGAAGATCAGCAAGGAGTACCCGCGCTCGGCGGCGACCTGCACGCCGGCGTTGATGGCCCGGCGAGACGACCCGCCGCCTGCTTGTCGATCGATCTCAATGATCCCGATCGTCCGCATCGCCCTGCCAACCAAGGGGATCCTGAAGACCTCCTTCTTGGAGAGGAAGCGTCCGTGCAGCGGCAACACGTGGAACAGCAGTGGGATGTCGAACTGGGAGAGGTGGTTCGAGGCAACCACATATCGTTTGTCCGGGTCGACCTTGTCGATTCCTTCGATGTGGACCTGCACCGGAGGAATTCTGAGGAACATCGAGGCCCAGTGATTCACCAACGTGTCGTGAAAGGGAGAGGCTGGGTTGATGGCGCCAGAGATCAGAACGAGTACTGCCAACACCAGCGTGTACACAAAGAACAGCGGTACCAAGATGATGGTGCGCAGAGCTGCCGTGGCGGTCGTCATCATCTGGGTAGCGTAGACGGAATGGGTGGTGATTCTGGTTGAGGGCAGTCACGGTTGAAGCGGCGCGGCGGATTTCGCTCGGAGCCCAGGGGTTCACGGACAACGCTCCGTCGGGCCGGGTCGATGCGCGTCACTTCCGCAGGGTCATGCAGCGCATCGGACTGGTCCAACTCGACTCGGTCAACGTGTGTGTTCGAACGCACTACATGCCGTTCTATGCGCGACTCGGTCCGTACGACCAGACCAAGCTCGATGCCTGGCTGAACGACAGCGGGGAGAACTTCGAGTATTGGTGCCACGAGGCTGCCGTCCTTCCTGTCGACGAGCATCCGCTGTGGCGCTGGAAGATGGATGCGATGCAGCCGTGGCGCAGAGCGCAGGCACTGATGGACGAGCATCCAGGTGTCATCGAGAGCGTCTACGACCAGATACGCGAAGATGGCCCCCTCACGGTGCGTGATCTCGATGCCCCCAACCATCGCAACGAGCCATGGTGGGGCTACGGACCTG
>CAJQOW010000018.1 GCA_905480055.1 uncultured Acidimicrobiia bacterium | reverse complement strand
CTGCGAAGGGCCGGCGACGACGAGGCCAGCGGTGCGTCGATTCACGACATCGCCAAGGACCTCAAACGCAGGGATACCGCGGACGCTCGACGCGCAACCTCGCCGATGCGTCCGGCTGATGACGCAACGATCATCGATACGAGCGACCTCGGCATCGACGGGGTGGTTGGGGCAATACTGGCGCTGGTGGAACAAGTCCGTTCAGACACCGAGCAGTGAGAGCGCCTCGGTAGCGGAGAACTCCCGGTCATTCTCGATGGGGCCAGGGAGGCCGGGGGTCCGACACGCAAACCCGCCTTCGACAAGGGCCTGAAGCGCCTGCATGAACTTCCTGAGCTGGGGCGGGAGCGGAAAGTACTCGTCTTCCTCCGTCACCCGCACCAGTTCAACGCCTTCAGTGGGCGCCACAGCGGCGATGACATCCTGGACCCGTTGATCCGGCGCTGAAGCACCCGCAGTCACACCGACGATCTCGGCATCAACCAACCAGTCGGGGTCAACACCTTCGGGCCCATCAACCCGGTAGGCGGGGACGCCTGCATTGCGACCCACCCGAACGAGCGCCTGGGTGTTTGACGAGTTCTCCGAACCGACCACAAGGAGGAGGTCGGACTCTTCGGCAAGGCGTTGGATGGCGGTTTGCCGGTTGGTCGTGGCGTAGCACAGGTCACTCTTGCGGGCTGTCCACAACTCTGGATACTCAGCCTGCGCGTCGGACAACACGTCCTCCCATTCATACAGACCGAGGGTTGTCTGGGCGAGCAGCGCAACCCGGCTCCCATCTTTGGCACGGAAATCACCGAGACCTATCCGAGGATCGACGAGCTGTGCGGACTTTGGCGCCTCAGCGATGGCTCCAATTGCTTCGTCGTGTCCCTCGTGGCCCACGTAGATGATGTCAAAGCCCTTCGATGACATGCGACGCACCTCGTGGTGCACCTTCGTGACCAATGGGCACACGGCATCGACCATCACGGCCGCGTGCGCACCCGCGGAAGCCACGACCTCTGGAGCGGAGCCGTGCGCCGAGAGCATCACCGGTCGGCCATGCGGAACCTCGTCGATGTCATCAACGAAGACCACGCCGGCACGTTCAAAGGCGTGGACAACGGCGGCGTTGTGCACGATCTCGTGGTAGCAGTACACCGGTGGCTCGAAGACCTTCACCATCCAGGTGAGTGCCTTGATCGCCATCTCGACACCTGCACAGAAGCCTCTCGGCTCAGCGAGGAGAACCTTGCTTGGCATGGGGGAAGGTTAGGGAAGGGGGCCGACTGTGCGGTTGAGCCGTCGGTAGGCTTCCGTCGACATGTCAGTGCCCACAGTTCTCGAAGTTCTTCCAGGCACGCCAGCCGATATCGCCGGCCTTGAGCCCGGCGACGAGCTGGTGTCGGTGAATGGCGTCATTCCCAACGACGTGATCGAGTACCAGCAACTCGTAGACGACATCGACCCAGTGTTCATGCTCGACCGTGATGGGACCCGCTTCACCACGGTTGTGGAGAAGGCCGAAGGTGCGCCCATCGGGGTTCGATTGAGCTCATCGATCTTCGACCGGGTGCAGACCTGCGACAACCACTGCGAGTTCTGCTTCATCTACCAGCTCCCCCCGGGCATGAGGAAGTCGCTCTACCTCAAGGACGACGACTACAGGCTCTCGTTTCTCTACGGCAACTTCACCACACTCACGCGGTTCACCGAGCTCGACCTCTCGCGGGTCGTGGAGGAGAAGCTCGGCCCGCTGTACGTCTCAATCCACGCGACGGACCCCACGGTGCGATCCGAGATGCTTCGCAATCCACGCGGCGCAACATCGCTTCGCTGGCTTGCAGCTCTTCTGGAGCACGACATCACCGTGCATGGCCAAGTGGTGCTGTGCCCCGAAATCAACAACGACGCCGTGCTCGAGCGCACCCTCGCCGAGGTGATCACTCGCTTCCCGAAGCTCGAAACACTCGGCATCGTGCCCTTGGGTTTGTCGAAGTACAACAAGGAGAAGAACCTCAGGGTTCACACGGCTGTCGAGGCTGAACGCGATCTGGAGATCGTCCACTTCTGGCAGGACAGGGCATTCGAGGCACTCGGCCGAAGGATCTTCCAGGCATCCGACGAGCTATACGTGACGGCTGGTGTCGATGTTCCGCCGTCGGCCCACTACGACGCCTTCGCCCAGCACGAGAACGGGATCGGCATGGTGCGTGCCTTCTATGACGAACTTGATCGTCTCGAACGCGGGTCCGGGTCAACCTCACCCATCGTGACGGGGGAGTGGCGCTCGATGCCTGCCGCGCCAGCCGAGGGATATCGGGCGCCTCGCCACAAACTGCCGGACCCGGATGCGGACGAAGGTCCAGTCGTCATCGTCACTGGCGCCTACGGGAGACAGGTCCTCGAACCGGTCCTCAGCCGCCTCGAACGCCTAGCTGGCAGGACCATGCGCATCATGGACATCGAGAATTCCTTCTTCGGTGGCAACACTGCTGTCGCCGGACTCATGGTGGGAGAAGACATCATTCGACGATTCGAAGCCGATAGCGAGCCCGCCGGTGCATACGTGCTTCCCGACGTAGCGCTCTCAGGGGACATGTTCCTCGACGATGTGCCGTTGGTCGATGTGACGCGAGCTGCCTCTGCTCCCGTCGTGGTCGCCCCGACGACTGCAGCGGGACTTGTCGGAGCCGCGCGATGAGCAGGCTTCCCGTTGTCGTCATTCTCGGGAGACCCAACGTGGGCAAGTCGACGCTGGTCAACCGCATCATCCGGAAGAAGGCCGCCGTCACCAACCCCGAAGCCGGAGTCACGAGGGACCGACGTCAGTTCGAGGCTA
>CAJQOW010000017.1 GCA_905480055.1 uncultured Acidimicrobiia bacterium | reverse complement strand
CCTCATCCGTTTCGAGGTCACCGATGTGCTGGCTGATGAAAACGTTTCTCCCCACGGACACTGCGATGGTGTTCTTGAGGTGTGCGCCGGTAGCCAGGACCGTCGGGAGTTCGTCGGCAACCGTGACGGGCATGGGTGCGTATCCCCGCGCACGGCGCAGGAGTCGCGACGACCCTTCGACGATCCATGCAACGGAGTCGTCAACATGGCGTCCGATGGGTCGATTGTGTGACAGGAACCCAGACGCGATGCTGCCGAGCCGGCCCATGGCATCGTCAGTGTCGATGGCGATCGGTTCGTCGGTGAGGTTGCCCGAGGTCGCAACAACCGGGCCGGTGAGTTCGGCGAGCAGCAGGTGGTGGAGGGGCGTGGTGGGCAGCATCACTCCGATCGTGGCGTTGTCGGGAGCGACCAGCGGGGAGAGATCGGCATCGAGAGCCTTGGGAAGGATCACGATTGGGGATGGCGCGCTGGACAACAGATTCGCTGCTGTCTCGTCGACTTCCACGCATGCGGCGGCTTGCGCAAGGTCGCTCACCATCACAGCGAACGGCTTGTCCGGTCGCTCCTTGGCCTCCCGCAGGGACCGAATGGCTACGTCGTTGCGGGCATCGACGAGCAGCTGGTATCCGCCGATCCCCTTGAGTGCGACGGTCTCTCCCGCCTGGATCGCAGTAGCAGCAGCGGAGAGGGCTTCACCCGGTTCCGTGATGACAACCTCGCCAGCTCTCCACGTGACCGACGGACCGCAGCTGGCGCACGCGTTCGGTTGTGCGTGGAATCGTCGATCGGTTGGATCTGCATACTCGCCGGCGCATTCGTGGCACATGGCGAACCCGGACATGGTCGTGTTCGGCCGGTCATAGGGGAGCTCTTCGATGATGGAGAACCGCGGCCCGCAGTTCGTGCAGTTCGTGAATGGATACGTGTGCCTTCTGTCTGTGGTGTCGAACACCTCAGTTGCGCAGTCGTCACAGGTTGCGAGATCGGGAAGGATCACGGCGGTCTTGGCACCACCAGCGTCACTGTGCCGAATGGTGAACTCGGTGAAGCCTGCTGCGGGATGCCAGTCGACGTCGACGGAGTCGATGACCGCTACGGCCGGAAGCTCGTCCCTGAGTCTCGTCATGAAGACTTGGATCGTGTCGAGCGTCCCGTCGAGTTCGATGTACACACCATTGGCGTCGTTCAGCACCCACCCGGGAAGGCCGAGGTCGGTCGCCAGTCGGTACACGAACGGGCGGAACCCGACGCCCTGCACGGCTCCGTGTATCTCGATGGCGGCCCGTCGTGTCGTCACGAAGCGATGCTAGGCCGCGCAACGGCACACAACGATTGGGTGCCGACGGTCGCCTGAAGCGTCAGGTCGTGACCGACACGTCGACGACATCGCCGACTTCGGCGTAGGGAATGAGCCGACCGTCGAGAGCATCTCCGCCAACCACCACGCTGGTGGTCCCGGTCCCGGAATTTTCGATGTGGATCCGGTACTCGGCGCCGCGGCAGTGTCGCACAACATCGAGGGCTTCCATGTCGGACGGGAGCTGCGGGTCGACCATCAATCCGTCGAGCTCGGGCCGGACACCCAGGATGTACTGGCTGATTGCCACCCAGTTCCATGCAGCGGTACCGGTGAGCCACGAGTTCTTCGCCTCACCGTGGCGTGCGGCATCGCTACCTGCGATTGTTTGGGCGTACACGTACGGCTCGGTGCGGTGCAGATCTGAGATTTCCTCACGGAACGTCGGAGCGATCTTCGACCAGTACGCAAACGCCTGATCGCCGTTTCCGAGCATCGCCTCCGTGATCATCATCCAAGGATTCGTATGGCAGAAGATGCTTGCGTTCTCCTTGTATCCGGGCGGATAGGTGCTGATCTCACCGAGCTCGACATAGAACCGGGTGAATGCGGGCTGATGGAGGACGATGCCGTGATCGGTGTCCAAACGCTCCCGCACCGAGTCTGCTGCCTGTCGCGGCTTGCCGGACTCTGACCCGATACCAGCCATCGAGCAGATGCCGTTGGACTCGATGAAGATCTGGCCCTCCTCGTTGCTGCTCGAACCGACTGGCTTGCCGAAGGCGTCGTAGGCACGCAGGAACCACTCGCCATCCCAGCCGTGCTCGAGTACAACCTCGGACATGGCATCGGCCTCGCCTCGCACGGCCTGTGCCTCGGATGTATGACCCCTGGCGTCGAGGAGTTGCGCATAGAGATCCGCTGAGTGCACGAAGAGGCCAGCGATGAAGACCGATTCCGCCGTGCCTGCCTTCCGGTTCTCCGATGTTTGGAACGACTCTCCCGGCGTTGTCGAGAACGCGTTGAGGTTCAAGCAGTCGTTCCAATCGGCTCGCCCGATCAGGGGCAGGCCGTGTGGTCCGCGGTTGTCGAGGACGTGCTGGTACGAACGACGGAGGTGCTCGAACAGGGTCGCCGAATCCGAAGGATCGTTGTCGAACGGCACATCCTCGTCGAGGATCGACAGGTCACCAGTCTCGAATATGTAGGCAGCGGTGCCCTCGATCAGCCACAGTGGATCGTCGTTGAATCCGCTGCCCACAGCATCGTTGCCGCGTTTGGTGAGCGGCTGGTACTGGTGGTAGGCGCTGCCGTCGGGGAGCTGGGTCGCAGCGACGTCGAGGATGCGTTCCCTGGCCCGGTCAGGGATCAGGTGGACGAAGCCGAGCAGGTCCTGGGACGAGTCACGGAATCCCATACCGCGCCCGAGTCCGGTTTCGAAGAACGACGCACTACGGGACATGTTGAAGGTGACCATGCATTGGTACTGATTCCACACATTGACCAACCGGTCGATGCGCGGATCGTCCGTTGTCACCTGCATCTGCCCCAGGAGCGAGCTCCAATA
Source organism: uncultured Acidimicrobiia bacterium (assembly GCA_905480055.1). The sequence goes on along the minus strand of CAJQOW010000017.1, from coordinate 5,389 downwards.
CTTGCTCAGTTCCGCCATCGCACTGTCAACAGCCTCTGAGGTCGAGTAGGTCTCGAGGAGGGCGCGGGCCTGTTCCTTGTTGACGACGCCTGGTGATTCCCACTTCGCATCATCTGCGTTCTCGATGTACCCGAGGACGAACACGAGGTCGCGTTCCTCGCCTGGCGCAAGGTCGATCGACAGGTGGTGCGACCCAACTGGGGACCATCCCGATGCGACCGAGTTGTTGCTCGTACCCGCGACCACGACGTTCGGTCTGGCCCAACTGCCGCGGAGGCCAAAGAACGATTCGCGATCGGTGTCGAAACCCTCAATATCGGCGTTCACCCCGTAGACGGCGAAGTGGTTACGGCGCTCCCGATACTCCGTCGTGTGGTAGATGGCGCTTCCTTCGATCTTGACTTCACCGAGGTTGAGGTTGCGCTGGTAGTTGGTGGTGTCATCGGCCGCGTTCCAGAGGTTGAACTCGGCCAGCGAGAACAGGTCGAACGACCGAGGGCTCTGAGAGGTGTTCGAGAGTTGGATGCGGTGGATCTCGGCGTTCGTTCCGAGGGGCACCAGGAAGGTCATCTCGGCACGAACTCCGTTTCGTTCACCGGTGATGGTGGTGTAGGACAACCCATGCCTTGCTTCGTAGAAGTCGAGGTCAGTCTGTGCCGGAGCCCACGATGGCGACCAGATGTCCCCGCCATCATTGATGTAGTAGGACCTGCCGCCTGAGTCCGTTGGGACGTTGTTGTATCGGTATCTTGTGAGCCGTCGCATCCGAGCATCCTTGTAAAAGGAGTACCCGCCACCGGTGTGCGAGATCAGACCGAAGAACTCCTCTGTCCCGAGATAATTGATCCACGGATACGGGGTGTGTGGAGTCGTGATGACGTATTCACGCGTCGCGTCGTCGAAGTGTCCGTACTGCATTGCGTTTGCCAGCTCCTTGGAGGCGAGGTCGGCCCCAGCGTAGGCACTACGAGGAGACCTTCAGTTTTGGCGTCCTGAAGTGCGATAGCGTGGGCCCATGTTGGACATCAGCACCATTCGTTCCGGTTTCCCCTCGCTCACCCGCACGGTCGACGGCGTCACCGCTGCCTACCTCGATGGGCCAGGGGGAACGCAGGTCCACCGCTCGTCCATTGATGCGATGGCTGGATTCATGGAGCGGGGCGGTAGCAACCACGGCGGCTCGTTCGTGAGCGCCGCAGAGACCGATGAGACCGTTTCGGCAGCGCGGGCGGCTGTTGCTGATCTCTTCAACGCCGACGCCGGCGAGATCGTCTTCGGTCAGAACATGACATCGTTGACCTACGCCCTTTCCAGGGCGCTCTCACGCACATGGGATCAAGGCGACAACATCGTGCTCACCCGTCTTGACCACGATGCGAATGTCTCGACGTGGATGCAGGCGGCACAGGATTGCGGCGTTGAGGTTCGGTTCGTGGACTTCGATCCTGCGAACGGGTGTGCGCTTGACCTCGCGTCGCTCGACAACGCGCTTGACGACAGGACCAAGCTCGTTGCGTTCTCCCATGCGTCGAATGCCGTAGGCACGATCACCCCCGTGGCAGAAATCGTCGATCGTGCCCACGCATCGGGCGCCCTGACGTTCGTCGATGCAGTCCACTACACGCCGCACGGTCTTGTCGATGTCCGAGCGACCGACACCGACTTCCTCGCAGCCTCGGCATACAAGTGGTTCGGACCGCACACCGGTTGCCTCTACGGCAAGCGAGACCTGCTCGAGGACATTGCTCCGTACAAGCTCCGGCCAGCGCCAAGCAATGCCCCTGATCGGTGGGAGACGGGTACACAATCGTTTGAGTCGCTCGCTGGCGTCACCGCAGCCGTCGACTACCTCGCGTCCCTCGGCACCGGTGCCACCCGCCGTGATCGTATCGCTTCTGCCTATGAAGCAATCGTCGAGTACGAAGCCGCACTCTCGCATCGGTTCCTCGCAAAACTCGCCGAGATGCCTGATGTGACGCTCTATGGCCAACCGACACGAGCGGGACGCACTCCAACGTTTGCCGTTGACGTTGCTGGGGTGCACCCGGATGAAGTTGCATCGGCGCTTGGGGCTCGCGGCATCTTCGTGTGGTCCGGCGACTACTACGCAGTCGAGGTGATGCGCCGGCTCGACCGTGCAGAGGACGGACTCGTGCGCATCGGTTTCGTGCACTACAACACCATCGAGGAAGTCGACCGCGTGCTCGACAGCATTGGCGAGATCGTCGGAGACGACGGTTCATGACCGACGGTACGGATCAGGGAGCGAGGGGCTTGCGTCGAATCGTGCCCGGTCTTTCGATTCTCACCCACTACGAGAAGGCTTGGTTCAGACCAGACCTCCTCGCTGGCGTGACCGTGTGGGCGATGCTGGTTCCCCAAGCCCTCGGCTACTCATCCCTGGCAGGCATGCCCAGCGTCAACGGTCTCTACGCAGCGGAGGGCGCACTGGTGCTCTACTGGCTGTGGGGATCGAGCCGCGAATTTGAATGTTGGGCACGGACACGTACCGCGACATCGAGGACCATCCCGATGCGGAGACCTTTCCCGGGCTGTACCTCTACCGGTTTGATGCACCCCTGTTCTTTGCGAATGCCTCCAAATTGCGAGACGACATCGGTGATGCCGTGGCCGATCCCGATGCTGAGATCACGGACGTGGTCATCGATGCGGAGTCGATGTACGACGTCGACTCCACGGGCGCACAGATTCTGCTCGAGCTCCTCGACGCTCTCGACGACGACGGGATTGGGTTGTCCTTCGCCCGCCTTCGAACCGAGCTGAGGGATGAAATGGAAGCCGCCGGTGTCGATCAGCGCCTCGCTGGCGCTGGCATCTACCTCGAGGTCGACGATGCAGTGGAGGACTATCTGACCCGCTCGCGTGGCGCTCGCCCCGGATCGGATCCATCTACGACGTAGCGTCCTGCTGGGTCCGGTTGCGCAGGGGCGGCACGACCAGGCGTTCAACCTCGTTGAGGCCTGCAATCGGATCGCGCCCGATTGGCACAATGACAACCGAGTCTGCGCCAGCGGCTTCGATCGCAGCGAGGTCCTCGACGACCCGATCCGGATCGGTGTGCACGCTTGTCCAGATGGATTCGTCGAGACCAGCCATCAGTTCGTCCGCGGTCCCGAGGTGCACGCCGACGAAGACGACGACCTGGTGATCGTCCACCCTGCCGGCCGCCTTCCTGCCTTCATCGATGAGCTGGCGGGCCCGCTCCACGAGTTCCGGGCCCGAGCCTTCAGCGAGGATGGTCCCGTCCGCCGTTCGGCCGGAAAGGGCAAGCGACTTCGGCCCAGCTACACCTGCGTGGACCCTGATCGGAACAGTTGGCGGAAACTCCAGCCGGACATCATCGACCCGGACATACCGGCCCTCCATGGTCAGCGTTTCGCCTGCCAGCAGCGCTCTGATTGCTCCCAGCTGCTCCTCGAGCAGTGTCAGGGGCGAGTCTGTGGCGGCCCCGATCGAACGCATCCAGTCCTGGACGCCGTGTCCGAGTCCCCCGACGAGCCTGCCGGGATGCAGCCGGGCAAGGGTCGCCCACTCCATTGCCAGGGCGACCGGATTTCGGAACGGCGTCGGAGCGATGCCGTGACCAACCAGGGCTCTATCGGTGGCATCGAGCACCGATGTCAGTTGGCTCACCCCACCAGCCCAGGGAAGGTCCTCGACGACCCACAACACATCGAAGGTCCCATCGAGGTCGCGGGCGTGGGGAGCTACGAGTTCCGGTGCGATTTCGCGTCGAATCATCGCACCGATCGTGGTCATGGGGTCCCCTCTTCGCTACTGGCTTGGCTGGTGGGTCTGGCCGATCTGCACCAGGGCCATGATGAGCTTGACCGTGTGCACGACAATTGCAATGGACATGCCGATGATTGCACAAGCGATGGTCAACTTGACCGTGGAGTCCCAGTCCCAGCTATATGCCGAGAAGTCGAATGGGAACACACGGAAGGTGCGGACGGCAACCGTGATGCTGATGGCGAGGAGGCCGATTTCGCACAAGCTCTTGAACCACGCTGCGTCATACGCGATGTACGCAATGTTGACGAGGATCGTTGCGAGCAAGGAGAGGTTGATCAGCGGAAGAACGAGTTCGAAGTCGTCGGTCAGCCACGAGAACCATCCCCATGCGAGCACGTTGTTCACGATCACGAGTAGGACGACGTTGACAAAGACGGCGATGCCGTAGCCCGTTCTGCGGGCGGTGAGCGATCGGGTGCTGTCAGCCATGCGATTCTCCGATTGGCGCCTTTCGCGATCGTATCCAATGGAACGAACCGTGAGAAGGGGAGGTGGGCTCAAGAGGAGAGGATTCGATGGTCTTTGGCTCACTGACCTTCGAGCACGGGTCAAGTACCACCGCTCTCGTGCTCGAGAATCTCGATGATGCCGCAAATCTCAGTCCTGAGGATTTCTGCCGCCGCAGACGCGCTCTCCTGCTCGAGGATCCGTTGCTGGTCGATTTCCTGGAGGGGTGCGATGTGGGCAATCTCGTACATTGCTGCAACGACATCGTCTCCGATCGTGAGATTCGGCTCTGATACGTCCGACCCCAGCGATGCGGCGACTTCCACGAGCTCTCCGAGCAGACGTACACATTCATGTACCAACGGTTCCGTTGATGCATCAACAGCTGGCTGACCGAGCCACTCCACGACTGCGAATGGATACGGCTGCGGGTCGAGCCACTCGTGAATTCTGATACGTTGCTGCCCGACGGCGAAGACCAGCACGGATCCGTCGTCGAGCACCGACGAGCGGACAGCTGACATCACCGTACCAACGGCGAACCTGTCGTCGCCGCCTCCCGCTTCAGCCGTCCCACGCTCGATGAGCACGATTCCGAAGTGGTCGTCCTCGATCACCAAGTGTTCGTGCAGTGCCAGGTAGCGGGGCTCGAAGAGGCGAAGTGGTATGACACTCCCAGGGAGCGCGACCAGTCCAAGGGGAAACATCGGCAGGGTTTCGAGGGCAGGTGGCATGGCACCCAATCTACGGAGCCCAGACCGCATGGGGATTGTCCGTCGGGGGAACCTGATCAGCGACCTATCTTCCGCTCATGGTTCTACGGCTCGGCGTACTCATCGTGTTGGCGGTCATGGCCTCGGCCTGCGGGCCCGCCCAGGATGTCACCCCGGATACTGTGCCTTCGACCTCCACCACGCAGTCGCCCGTCTCCGATGATTCCGATGGCCGGCTTGTCGTCGCGATGGATTCAGGAGCGGTTGTTGTATTCGACGGAGACCTGGTCGAGGTCCAGCGCGTCACACCAACCGATGGCACCACCTCCCGGCAACCCGCATGGCTCGATGCGGAATCGGTCGTCTTTTCGGAGCTCTCCAGCGCAGGAGGTCAGGCGGCGCTCACCAGCGCC
>CAJQOW010000016.1 GCA_905480055.1 uncultured Acidimicrobiia bacterium | reverse complement strand
AGGCGCTCGAGGATGTTTCGACCAAGTTCGGGATGGGCAACCTCACGACCGCGGAATCGCATCGTGCACTTCACCTTGTCTCCGGACCTCAGGAACTTGAGCACGCGCTTCTTCTTGACCTCGTAGTCGCTCGCCCCGATCTTTGGTCGGAACTGGACTTCTTTGATCACGGTGCGTGTCTGGTTCTTGCGGGCCTCGCGCGCCTTGACGGACTGGTCGTACTTGTATTTGCCGTAGTCCATCATCCGCACGACGGGTGGTCGTGCGTCTGGTGCGACCTCAACGAGATCCAGGCCGAGCTGGGAAGCCAGCCATCGTGCCTCGTCGATGTCCTTCTCGCCGATCTGGGCACCGTCAGGTGCGATCAGGCGTACGCGCTTGACGCGGATTCGTTCGTTGACCCTTGGCTCCGCGATGGGAGAACCTCCTGGTTGTAGTCCTGCCGCCGAGGAGCGCCTACGGAACGAAGGCGACACGCGGTGTCACCAGGAAGTTCACGGACCTGGCGCACCTCTGAACGGTGGACAGGTGGGAAGCAGGCGCCTCCTCTTCGTTGTCGCACGGGAGGTTATCAGAAAGTCTGCGCTTTGGTCGCAGCACCTGGTGCGCTCAGACAGCGGTTCAGTCGATCGCTGTAATCGCCCTGGCAGCCATGACCGCTGCGATAGCGGCTTCCCTGCCCTTGTTTTCGGGCCCGGGTTCAGCTCGCACCTGTGCGTCTGCGAGTTCCCGCACGGTCAGGATCCCGAAGGCCACTGGTACTCCTGTGTCGAGTTGCACTCGCATGAGCCCCTCCGAAGCCCGGTGGGCCACATGCTCGTAGTGATCCGTGTCGCCCTCGATCACCGCACCGAGGCACACCACAGCGTCGTAGCCGCGCTGGGCGAGCCGCTGGGCGATCAGCGGGAGTTCGAAGGCTCCGGGACTCTCGATGGTCAAGACCTCTTCGGCATTGGCTTCGCTGAGGTAGTCGACGGCGCCATCGGTCAGCCCCTTCGTGATGGAGGCATTGAAGATGGCCGTGACGACTCCGATGCGTAGTCCATCGGCGCTCAAGTCCCTCGGGTCTGGTTCATCGACCCGCATGGGAGTCCTCCTCGTGACCGATATGGCCCATACGGGCCTCCTTGGTGCGAAGGTAGTCCCGATTCTGGGCCGTCTCGCCTACCCAGAGCTCCTCGCGGTCGTCAATGTCGATGCCGTACCTCGTCAGTTGTTCGATCTTGTCCGGGTTGTTGGTCAACAGCCTCACGCTTGCGACACCGAGATCGTGCAGGATCTGGGCATCGACGCCATAGTGGCGGCGGTCATCGGCGTGGCCGATCTGTCGGTTGGCGTCAACCGTATCGAGGCCCTGCTCCTGCAGGTTGTATGCGGCAAGTTTGGCGAGGATGCCGATGCCGCGTCCCTCGTGAGACGTGTTGTAGACGATCACGCCCTCTCCTCGCTCGGCGATCAGGCGCATTGCCTCGTCGAGCTGGGCTCCGCAATCGCATCGCAACGAGCCGAAGACGTCGCCGGTCAGACACACCGAATGGACCCTTGTCAGAACCGATGACTGCCCACGGACATCTCCCATGACCAACGCCACGTGAGCAGATCCGTCGGTTTCGGAGCTGTACCCGACCACACGGAAGTCCCCGTGGGGGGTGGGCAAGGTGGCCTCGGACACCTTCTCGACGAGCTGCTCCGTGCGCCACCGATATGCGACGAGGTCGTTGATGGTGATCATCACCAGATCGTGATCTGAGGCGAATTGCTCGAGGGTGTCTCCCCTCATCATGGTGCCGTCGTCGTTGACGATCTCGCACAGGACCCCGGCCGGATACATCCCGGCCAGCCTGGCGAGGTCCACTGCGGCCTCGGTGTGTCCTGGACGGATGATGACGCCGCCCTCGTGGTAGCGAAGGGGAAAGATGTGCCCGGGGCGACGGAAGTCCGAGGGTTGTGCGCTCGGGTCCACGAAGGCCAGGATCGTCCGCGCTCGATCTGCTGCCGAGATCCCCGTAGTGGTGCCATGTGCATGGTCGACAGAGATCGTGAATGCAGTCTGGAACGAGTCTGTGTTCTCCAGAACCATCATCGGGATGTCGAGCTCGTCGAGTCGTTCACCGGTCGTGGGCAGGCAGACCAGTCCAGAGGTGTGCCGCACCATGAACCCGAGCTTTTCCGCAGTCGCAGCCTGAGCAGCAAGGATCAGATCGCCTTCGTTCTCGCGGTTCTCGTCGTCGACCACGACAACGAACTTCCCCTCACGGAACGCCTCGAGGGCTCGCTCGATCGAGGCCATCGTCATTGGCGGCCCTCGAGCATGCGTTCGACGTACTTTGCGATCACATCCACTTCGAGGTTCACAGCGTCTCCCGGCTTGCGAGAACCGAACGCCGTCACCTCCAGGGTGTGTGGGATGAGGACAAACTCGAACCAACCCGGCTCTGTTGTTGGGTCCGATACCCCGGTCACGGTGAGCGATGTGCCGTCGACCGTAATGGATCCCTTCTCGACGAGATAGTGGCTGAGGTCATGAGGAAGGGTCACGCGGATGCGGACTGACCCTCCTTCGTCTGTCATGTCGACGACCTCGCCGACGCCATCGACGTGGCCCTGGACGATGTGGCCGTCGAATCGGCCGGTCGAGGCGAGGGGCCGCTCAAGGTTCACCGTATTCCCCGGCTCGAGTGCGCCAAGCGAGGTGCGATGCAACGTCTCGGGCACAGCCTCGACGACGAAACGATCATCAGAGACGGTCACGGCGGTCAGACACACCCCGTTTACAGCAATCGAGTCCCCGATCACGAGGCCGTCCACCGTATGGGGCGCCGCGACAGACAGAGCCGTCACGCCTCCTTCTTCGGCGATGGCTTCCACTCTTCCAAGTTCAGTGACAATGCCAGTGAACACGCCTACTCCTTGCTGTTGCGCCCTACCGAGGCGAGAACCTTTATGTCTGAACCGATGCGTGTTACATCCTGAACGGTGACTTCAGTGGCATCGCCGAGGGTTGCGAAATGGTCGGCGAAGGCAGGCATCCCGATCCCGCCTGCAACCTTTGCCCCGAAGTACCACACGAGCTCGTCAACCAGGCCGGCATCGAGCAGGCTTGCGGCGATGGATGGCCCACCCTCGACCAGGGCCGACAGGATGCCGTGATTCGGCAGGTCCTCAGCCACGTGGCGAAGGTCAACGCCGTCTGGGGACCGGTAGATCACGGGGTCGCGCCCGGCAATCGCAAGTTGGTCGGGCAGGTCTCGTTCTCCGACAACCACGACCGGTCGCGGCTGAGGGCCACTCCAGTCATCCAGCCGCACCGTGAGCGACGGATCGTCGGTGCGAGCAGTGCCACTCCCGATGAGGACGGCGTCATGGCGGGCGCGGAGTCTGTGGACGTCTTCCCTGGCCTCCGGTCCGGTGATCCACTGCGATGTTCCATCGGCCGCGGCAATCTGGCCGTCGAGCGTTGTGGCGAGCTTGAGGGTCATCATGGCCCGTCCGGTGCGGCGGTGGTGGAAGTAGGCGGGGTCATTCGCTTCGACAGAGTCAACGAGTGTCCCGACGGAGACCTCGATCCCAGCGTCGCGCAGGCGAGCGATTCCCTCGCCCGCAACCCGTTCGTCTGGATCCGTTGCGCCAACGATCACACGGGTGATGCCAGCATTGATGATGGCCTCGGTACACGGC
>CAJQOW010000015.1 GCA_905480055.1 uncultured Acidimicrobiia bacterium | reverse complement strand
GAGGGATGCCGCCGCGACAACGGACAGCGCGTGATCGGTGTTGGGGATGACGCACGGTCAACCCCAACCCGTCCCCTTAGCGATTCCGACCGATAGACCGCTTCGATTTCCCCACCATCCATCTACCGGGAGTACCCAAGTGCCAGACGACCTTCCCGATCTTCCCGACATGCCCGATCAAGTACTGATCTCTTCGCCGACTCAGTTCGAGACGTTGAGCTCGGACGTACGGATGCGCATCCTGTCCCTCTGCAAAGACCCTCTGTCGGTCCGTGAGTTGGCTCAGCGCTTCGACGTGCCTGTGACGAGTCTCTACTACCACGTGAATCTCCTCGAAAGTGACGGCTTCCTCGAGATCGTGCACACGCGCAAGTCCGGAGCGCGGCTCGAGAAGATCTACCGCGTCGCCGGGCGCACGATTGCACCTGGCCCTGACCTGTTCGCCAACGTCGACGACACCAGTGCCGCAGCCAAGGCGATGACCGCAATCGTGATCGAACCGGCACGAGCCGAAACGGAAGACGCTCTACGACGGCAGTTCGACGGAGACAAGCAACCGATCTCGCTGGGCAGACTGATGACCCTGCTGACTCCAGCCCAACTCAAGGCGCTCGAGTCAAAGATCGAAGACCTCATCGAAGAGTTCGTCGCTGACCAGAAGGGCGACGACGCCGAAGCGCGCGAGTACTCATTCACCTACACGCTTGTTCCCTCGGACCTGATCTAGTCCAGACGCGGATCGATCGCTCGATCTGGACCTCTGGGTCAACCCAGCCGCTGGCCATTCCGAGCACGGCCGCGACCGGTCAGGTGCCAGTGCTTCGTCGTGAGCATGGAAGGCGTCGACTTCATCGACGTGCAGGGCGCTGACACGATCCGAACGCTTGGGCGTCGTGGCCACGAGAAGGGCATCGACGTTCGCCTGGCCAGGGTCAGGGATCCGGTTCTCCAGATGCTCAACAGGGTCGGTGCCATCGAACCCATCGGTGAGGATCACGTCCATGCCAGCAACCAGGAGGCAGTGAACGCCATTCTCGCCAGCCAACGAGACGCTCCCACGAGCAGTCCAGCCGCAGGGTGAGCAACCGGTCCACGAGCTCAGCGATGGGTTCAGCGGAACCGCACCATGAACGTGCACGATCGCGCACTCAGACGCCGATGTCCTCATTCCAGATATCGGGATGCTCTGCGACGAAGCGAGACATGAGGTCGACCGCCCGTCGATCGTCGAGCACGGTCACCTCCACACCACTGCCCCTCAACAGATCCTCCTCCCCCAAGAACGTCGTGTTCTCGGCAACCACGACCTTGGGGATCCCGTAGAGAAGAATCGCTCCCGAGCACATGGCGCACGGCGACAGCGTGGTGTAGATCACAGACCTTGCATATTCAGCTGCCGAGAGTCGCCCAGCATTCTCGAGCGCATCCATCTCGCCATGCAGCACGGCACTGTCGAGCTGTACACGTTGGTTGTGGCCACGGCCAACCACACGACCGTCCAGCACAAGCACGGACCCGATGGGAATCCCACCTTCAGCCGCGCTGCGTTCAGCTTCGACGATGGCCTCGTCCATGAATGGGTCGCTCATGCCGGAGAGGCTACAGCTGGGATCGTCGAGGATCTGGATCCTGCGAGAAGTGCATTCGAACAAGACGCCGCCAGGGTTTCCCGCGCCTGAAACAACGACGAGAAGGGGCGATAATGCGAGCATGATCGTGGCTACATCATGACGCGAGCCGAAGTGGGAGACATTCGCGTCGACGTGTCAAGGCGTCGACTCCACGATCGGGAGAGGGCCCTCCTCTTGGCAGATCTCGAGGCCAGGGGAATCGCCCCCGGCATGCTCGACGTCTTGCCACCCGATGGGCGCTTCTTCCAGATCCTGCGCGCATACGACCAGCGGGGCCGGCTTCTCGGGGTGACCAGCCTGATGAGCTTCGCCCCCTTCGTCTCGATCAAGCAGATGCTCGGTGAAGGCAACCACGTGGGGTGGGACACGTCGGTGTACTACGCACCGGAGGTCGACCGGCCAGCAGTCGCCGGAGCCCTCCTCCGGGCCATGGCAGCCCGCTCCATGTACTACGCCATGTACTTCGGGCACATCGACGAGGACATCATGGCGGCGCTTCCAACGGTGAGACATCGGCTCCTCGCCACCGACTACGAGATCGGCAAGATCGACTGTCGACCCTTTGACACCGGAAGCGACTTCCTCGCGCAGCACAAGCGACTTCGCCGCAATCTTCGAGCACATACCAAGGCCGGGGGGACAGTTCACGTCATCGAAGGGCCCGTTCCAGCAGGCATCGCCGGACAGTTCTCGGACCTCGTCGCATCGACGTATCGCCACCACGGCGGAATCGGGCGATGGCAGTTCAAAGAGTATGCCTACCGCACGTGTGGATCGTTCTTCATGAACTGCGAGGACGCAGTCCATATCTACACCACGATCGACAACCGGCCCACCGGATTGCAGTCATTTGTGCGGCATCGGAACCGGCTCGAGCTCTCCGAGGGCGGTTTCGACCGGTCGCGCGACATTCACCACAGCTACGAAGCGATCCTGACCGAGTCCGTCGCCTTCGCGGCGCAGCACGATCTCGATGCGGTTGGATACGGAGGCATCTGGAATGCCGGCAAGGATCGGTACACCGAACGCGAGGGGCGCAGGAAGATTCATCTCCTGCAGCTCTACCGTGGAGCAGCCCAGTACCGATTGTTCGGAGATCGGCTGTCGGCCTGGGGGTTCAGGACCTACTTCGGCGGTCGGTTCGCCGGGGCAAGCGCACACACCGAGGTCGTGTCACGGCGCGCCAATCCACGTTCGGTCAACTGAGCAACACTGTCTCGCCAGCGAACACCTTCGTTCCCACCTCGAGTGCGAAATCTGCAGGGCTGAGACCAGGAACAAACAGATCCACCTGGCTTCCCCTCCGAATCATCCCGATCCGATCACCAAGACCGACGCGGTCACCTACGTCCACGTTGCAGTCGATCTTGTTCACCTGCTGATCTGCAATCTGGACCACGAAGGCGCACATGTCCCCTGCGTCGATGCGGATGACGTTTCGCTCATTGGCATAGATGTGTGGTGACTTGGCATGGAGAGGTCGCATGCCGACCAGATTGCGAAGGAACATGCTTCCCATGACGAAGTTGAAGTCGACCGGGTGATAGGACACCTCGGTGACGACACCGGCGATGGGGCTCCGCTGATAGTGCACGTCGAACGGAGACATGAAGATGCCGATCAGTGTTCCGGAATCGGGTCGCTCGTCACCTTTCACGATCTCGTCGAGAGGAATCTCCCGTCGTTCCTTGATGGCTATTGGCACGGTCCCTGCCTCGACGTGCTCGACATAGACGATCCGACCATCGGCAGGGGCAACCATTCTTGCCGCCGGGTCGACAGATCGGTCTGGATCTCGCGGGAAGTACCACCGCTCGTAGCCACGAACCGCAAGGATTAGGATTCCCACGAGGCCACCCACCACGATCAGCAGCTTCTTCATGCCACGCGGTCCTGGGGGCACCGATCCCGGACAACGGGTTGGGTGGGCATCGACCATGCTCGCCTAGGAGTCGTCCGACGGGTAGATGTTGCGTTCGTACTCGCAGTCGGCCATCTCGACGATCTGTTCGAGGG
>CAJQOW010000014.1 GCA_905480055.1 uncultured Acidimicrobiia bacterium | reverse complement strand
CTCAGCCATCGGGATCGCGCCCGCAGCAGCCATGCCGATCCCCACACCGACAACCAACGCTTCAGCGATCGGGGTGTTGAACGACCGGTCAGCTCCGTAGCCCTCGGTCAGGCCCTTGGTCGCCTTGAATGCGCCTCCCTTGGGATCTGCGACGTCCTCGCCGAACACCACCATGTTGTCGTGCTCGTCCATCAGCTCATGGAGCGTCTGGTTGATCGCTGTGATGAGGTTCCCCGTGGGGCCGTCCGGAACCGGTTCAACGGATGTTTGGGGCTCCGTTGGCACGATCGGCATCGAGTACACGTGCGACAGGGGATCCATCGGATCCGGGGCGGCCTCGGTTTCCTTGACCGCATCCGCAATCGCTGAAACGACTTCCTCCTCGATCTCCCGTTCGCGAGCCTCCGTCAGTACTCGCTGCTCGACGAGGAACTGGCGGAAGTTGGGGATCGGATCCTTCCGGCGCCACAGCTCGACCTCTTCTCGGCTGCGATAGAGCTTGTCGTCATCATCAGACGTGTGGGCGTAATAGCGGTACGTCTTGGCCTCGATCAGGCTCGGACCCTCGCCGCTGCGGGCACGTTCGACGGCAGCCGCCATTGCGCCGTAGACCTCGAGCACGTTGTTTCCGTCGACGACCACGCCCGGCATGCCATAGCCGTGAGCCCTGTTCGCAACCTCGCCGGCAATTTCGGAGGCGGCGGGCACGGAGATCGCATACAGGTTGTTCTGGATGAGGAAGATCACCGGGAGCTTGTGGATACCGGCGAAGTTCATCGCCTCGTGCCAGTCGCCCTCCGAGGTTGATCCCTCGCCACCGTCGACCACGACAACGGCGTCGCTGCCGGTTCGCTGCAACTCGTAGGCGACCCCACAGGCCTGGGGATACTGGACGCCGATGACTGACGATTGCGTGAAGATGTTGAGGTCGGGTTCGGACCAGTGATTCGGCATCTGACGACCACCGCTGGATGGATCCATGTCCTTGGCGAACACGCCAGCAAACACATCTCGCGGCGACATGCCTGCCGCAAGGGCAAATGCGACATCTCGGTAGTAGGGCATGGACCAGTCCTTGGAAGGATCGATCGCATACGCCGCGCCCACTTGGGTGGCCTCATGGCCGGACACGGACACGACGAAGGGCACGCGACCCTGCCGGTTCAATGCCCACATACGTTCGTCGAGTTTGCGCGCAAGAACCATCAGTCGGTACAACTCGATGAGGTCGTTGTCGTCCAGCCCGAGGGCGCTGTGGTCGATCACACTGTCAAGGCTCAAGGTCACGGTTGTGCTCCCTCTGCGGCTCTGGCCGCGATCCGCTCGTCGGCCATCGTTACTGCGGCCTGCTCGGTGCTCATGCCGAGCCTGTCTGATATCTGGAAGATTTCGGTGAGGTTGTCGTAGATGCGATCCACCATCTTGGCCGCGGCCTGTACGTCGTAGCCGCCGTGTTCTGCAGCGATGTTGATGATCCCGCCCGCATTCACCACGAAGTCAGGTGCATAGACGATGCCCCTGGCAGCCAGGCGTCCGGCATCGTCAGACGACAGCAGCTGGTTGTTGGCTGACCCTGCAATCGCGGCGCATGCGAGTTGGGCAATCGTCTCTGGGTTGAGGTCTGCACCGAGCGCGCACGGGGCGAAGATGTCCGATGGAACCCGGTGGATATCGTCGACGGGGACAACGTCGGCCTCGTACGTCTCGGCCGCAAACGATGTTGCGTCGCCGTTGACGTCGGCAACGACGAGGTCGGCGCCACGTTGGTGGAGCCTCTGAGCGAGGGACATGCCGACCTTGCCCACGCCCTTGATCGCGATGGTTCGACCGCCGAGGTCATCGGTGTCCCACAGCCGTTCAGACACTGCGACGAGAGCTGCAACCACGCCCCTGGCTGTCGCCGGCGAAGGGTCGCCAGAACCGCCCGAGTCGTGTGACAATCCACTCACGTGGCTTGTTTGGGTGGCCACGATCTCCATGTTCTCGACGGTGGTTCCGACATCTTCCGCAGTGATGTATCTGCCGCCGAGTCCATCGATGAAGCGCCCGTAGGCTCGGAACAAGTCGGGTGTAGCGAGGCTCGATGGTTCCCCGATGATCACGGCCTTGCCGCCTCCCTGGTCGAGTCCTGCGCAGGCCGCCTTGTAGGTCATCCCTTTCGCCAGTCGTAGGACGTCGTTGAGGGCGTCGCTCTCTGAGGCGAAGGGATAGAAGCGGGTGCCTCCGAGGCTCGGACCGAGAACGGTGGAGTGGATCGCGACGATCGCCTTGAGCCCAGTTTCGGGGTCGTTGCCGAAGTGCACCGACTCGTGCGTTTCGGGTGCAATCGCTTCGAATACTCCCACCGGGAGGACCTCCGTTCACTCGAGCGAGACGTGGTTCGTCACACACGCCGGGTTGGCGGATTCATTCTAGCGACCCACTTCTCGACAACCCGGGGCGTCAACATGCGTACCATTCGCTGGTGATACGAACGGCCTACCTGCGGACCTATGTTCCCACCACGTTGGTGGTTGGCCTGCCGCCGCATCGGCCAGCACCATCACCTGAGCTCACCCAGTCCGAACACTTCATCTGGCAGGAGTCGACCGCCGACGACGCTTTCTACACCGTGTGGAACGACACGCAGTACGTGTGTCCGCGCAACACGCGCCTCAGAATGCTCGAGGGCATCCTTGCGTTCTCCAAGACCCATCCTGGGCTGCCGCTGCTCAGTGACGATGACAAGCGGATGTACATCGCCGAGCTTGCGGCGCTTCGCTCGGCTTCGAAGCACGCAAACGGATTCATCCTCTCGTCCGGGTGGCATGTGCCCCTGCGCTGGTTCAGCGCCTTCAAGTCTTCCGAGCGCTCCCTCTACGACGCTGGCGGCTTCACGTCGGTGCGATATCGGACCTCACTCGGCGAAGCGATCGATCGAGTTCACTGGGCTGCGGACGTGCTCGACGTTTCCGGCTTCTCAGAGGGCGTGATCGAACGGGTGAAGGATCTCGAGGGGTGGCTGGCCGATTTCGG
>CAJQOW010000013.1 GCA_905480055.1 uncultured Acidimicrobiia bacterium | reverse complement strand
GCCTCGGGATCCCACACCATCCCACGCTTCACTGCGCGTCCACAGTGGATGAACGCTTCTTGAACATGCACCACCAGGGCCAGTGCAGGTACGTGGCCCTCGACTTCCATGGTCGCCATCAACGCCGGGTCTGTCGTCAGCGATGCCGTTCCATTGACACGCATGGTCTCGTCCATGCCCGGCACGAGACAGATCAAACCAACGGACGGGTTCTCGAGCACGTTCGTGAAGGTGTCCGATCGCCGATTGCCGGCCCGTTCAGGAATGGCAATGGTTGTGTCATCGAGCACTTTGATGAAGCCTGGTGGATCCCCCTTTGGCGAGACGTCCATGCGGCCCTCGGCATCGATGCTTGCGATGGTCACGAACGTCGTCAGAGCAAGGAAGTCACGGATGTGGCCGTCGATCACGTCCATCGACTTGTCATACATGGCCTGACCACCATCACCTCGAAGCGACCGGTATTCCTCTGCTGTCGAAATGGCGTATGGGTCTGTCGTTGCCTCAGATGTCACAACGAGGTCCCTTCGCCCCCGGCATGTGACGTGGCGGTCGCACTCGTCGATGAGAACCGCGCCGCTACCGCATCGATCTCGTCGAGCAGTGCGTCGCGTTCAGCTTGGGAGATGAACGACGCCTCGATCGAATTCCGGGCGATCGTGGCGACATCGAACGCTGAGAGGTCGAGAGCTTCGGCGACAGCGAGATAGTTGTCGAGGATGTACCCGCCGAAGTAGGCGGGGTCGTCGGAGTTCACCGTCACCACCACGCCAGCGTGCAACAAACGCCTGAGGTTGTGATCCTCGATCCGGTCAAACACCCGGAGTTTGATGTTCGATAGCGGGCACATCGTCAGAGGGATGCCTTCGGCGGCGAGCCAGGCGACGACCTCTGCGTCATCCTCGGCCCGAACCCCGTGATCGATTCGCTCGGCTCCGAGTTCCTCGACCGCATCGATGATGTATTGCGCAGGGCCCTCCTCCCCCGCATGAGCAACAGCGTGGAGGCCTGCATCACGCGCGAGGTTGTACACCTCCGTGAACAACCCAGGCGGATTCCCGACCTCGGATGAGTCCAAACCAACCGCAATGAGATGCTCCCGGAACGGCTCCGACGCATGCCACGTGGCAACCGCATCCGAACCCGGAAGGTGGCGCAGGAAGCACATGATCAATCCAACCGAGATCCCCCACCGCTCGCGGGCGTCCTCAATTGCACGTCCGAACCCGGCCATGAACACGGGAAACCCGATGCCTCGCTCGGTATGCGTCTGGGGATCGAAGAACACCTCAGCTCGACGAACCCCGTCGGCCTGCGCTCGGTCGAGATAGGCCATCATCAGGTCGTAGAAGTCTTGCTCGGTCACGAGGACCGCAGCACCCTGGTAGTAGATGTCCAGGAAGGACTGCAGGTCGGTGAACTCGTACGCAGCCCGGATGGCCTCGACGGAGGCAAAGGGGAGATCGACGCCGTTCCGCTTCGCCAGTTCGAACATGAGCTCGGGTTCGAGCGTTCCTTCGATGTGCACGTGAAGCTCCGCCTTGGGAAGCGCACGTGCGAAAGCTTCAAAGTCCATCCCGCTATTCAACCAGACTCAGGGAACCGGAACCCCGTTGGGCGACGGGATCTGGGCACGGTGGAGCGCTGGGCGACATTCCCTCAGGGAGCATCCGCCGCAACGCCAGCCATCATGAGGCCAACCGCTTCGCGAGTGGTCTCCTCCGGGTCGAGGATGCCCATGATGCGGCCCTCGTACATCACCGCTATTCGGTCGGACAGGCCGAATACCTCGTCGAGGTCCTCTGAGATCATGAGAATGGCGGTACATGCCTGGCGGTGTTCGAGCAGCTTCTGTTGGATGAACGCGGCGTCCGAGAGCACGTTGCGCTTGTCGATGATGCGCCGGTGGATGTACTCGGCCGCACCAATGTCGACGCCACGCGTTGGCTGTGATGCGACAATCACCGTCGGCGAGGCCGACAACTCCCTCGCAAGGATGAGCTTCTGGATATTGCCACCGGACAGCGATCGACATGCCGTCTCGATCGATGGCGTTCGCACGTCGAAGTCCTCAACCAGCTGCTCGGAGTGGTCCCGGATGGCGTTGAAGTCGAACAGGCCACGCTTGAGATAGTCCTGGCTGCGGTGATCGATGAGGAGAAGGTTCTCCCACACCGTGAATTCCCCGATGGTGCCCTCGCGCATCCTCTCCTCTGGGATGTATGCGAGGCCAGAGCTCCTGACCGCCTTTGGACTGGCGTTGGCGACCTCGTCGCCCTGTATCTTGATGCTCCCGCTCATCACCTGACGGATGCCAGCAATGGACTCAGCGAGCTCACGCTGACCATTGCCTGAAACGCCGGCAATCCCAAGGATCTCCCCTTTTCGGACATCGAGATCCACGCCATCGACCGCGATCAAGTCACGGTCTCCCATGACCTTCAGTCCTCGGATCTGCAGGGCAACATCGCCGGGTTCGGCTGGGAGTTTGTCGGGGCGCAATGTCACCGCACGCCCGACCATCATGTTGGCGAGGCTCTCACGAGTGGCCGTCTTGGGGTCGCTTTGACCCACCACCTTGCCGTGGCGCAGCACCGTGATCCGGTCACTCAACGCCAACACCTCGTGGAGTTTGTGGGAGATGAAAATCAGACCTCGCCCGCCGGCCGTCAGCTGGCGCAGCGTGCCGAAGAGCTGGTCGACTTCCTGCGGCGTCAAGACAGCAGTGGGCTCGTCGAGGATCAGGAGCTTGGCCTCTCGGTAGAGCGCCTTGATGATCTCGACTCGTTGCCGCTCCCCCACCGACAGCTGCCAGATGAGGGCGGAAGGGTCAATGTCCAGGCCATACTCGGCAGCGAGCTCGTCGATCCGTTTCGATACGACACCGAGGTCCGTGAGCGCACCTTTGCTCGACTTCAATCCGAGGGCCACGTTCTCTGCAACCGTCAGCGTTGGAACCAGCATGAAATGCTGGTGGATCATCCCAATG
>CAJQOW010000012.1 GCA_905480055.1 uncultured Acidimicrobiia bacterium | reverse complement strand
CGACGTGTCATCTCCAAGGGCAAGTCCGTAGATGGCGTTGCTCTTGATCCGGTAGTTGCCGTCATCCGTATGGCGAATGACAAGCAGGCTGCCCTGGACGTTCGTTCCCTTCTTGTTGTACTTCATCGTGAACCCGAAGTTTGTCATCTCTTCGCTGCCGGGCCAGTAGAACCAGCCTCGACCTCACCGTCGGGTTCAGTGCAACGGATGCACTGAGCGGGATCTACTCGCTGACGGCAGATCTTGACGGCGCACCGATCTTTGGTTGATCAACCCGGCCGCAACTGACCCAGACTTCGTCGGCGAGTTCCAGTGGTTCGGTTTCGGCTCGGGTGCAGGACTTCGCGGCCGATGGGAAAAGGACGGACTTCTCGGTTCAAGTCCTTTCAACCTGTGTGTCGGTCTCGGCGACAACACCTGTGTCGGATGGGTGGACTGGCGCGAGACCGATCGGGTGGGTCCGGGCGTGCTGGAGATCGGAGCACTGATCGCCCCTGATTACCGGGGTCGAGGCATCGGAACAGCTGCACACATGCTCCTCGTTGACCACCTCTTCACAACAACGCCAGCCCACCGCATCTGGGCCGGCACCGAGATAGGCAACGTCGCGGAATGAAAGGCGCTCGAACGCTGCGGTTTCGAGCAAGAGGGCCTCCTTCGTGGACACCACTTCCGAGACCTCCAATGGCGAGATTCCTACATCTATGGACTGATCCGGCCGGACCATACACGCCGCACATAGTGGCACATGTGGGCGGTGGGAATCAGCGCCAGCGGGAGTGGGGGCCACCCCATGTAGCATTGCGGGGTGCGTGCGAATCGGATCGTGGTGGTGAGCTGGCTTCTGCTGTTCAGCGTCGGTCTTGGCATGATCCTGGCATCATGCGGCGTCGGGCCGATGAGCGAGACAGAGTATGTCGAGAGCCTCAATGCAATGGTAACGAACGCGGGAACGGATCTTGAGGCCGCCCGGGTGAACTACGAGCAGATCACGAACCCGACATTGGACGAGTTCGTCGAGTTCGTTGAACAGCAACTCGCTGTTGAGTACGGCGTCCGCGACCAGTTCGACTCCTTCGATCCTCCTCCCTCGATCGTTGGAGTGAACCAGATCATGGTCGACGCATTGGGCCGGATCATCGCCGCCGCCGAGGCATTGGTCGCTGCGGCCGACAACGTTGGCACGCTCGAGGAGATCGAGCGAACCCAGGAATTCGCCGAATACCAGATGGTCAACGCCGACTCAGACAACATGTGTCCTGATGTGCAGGCAGAGTTCGATGCGCTGTCGGACGGGCCGGCCATTGACACCCCGTGGCTTGCTGATCTGCAACTCACGGCGAGAGCCCTTCTCGACTGCGATAACCCAGAAACGGACTGACACTGACGAACGGGGCTCCTCCCCATCCGTTCACACCACGGTCGACCCGATCCTCGGAGCAAGGGTGTAGACCAGCAGGTATACGACCTCGTGCCCGCTCACAACGGCACACATGCGTAGGTCCGGAGGAGGATTGGGCTACGTCCGCAGGCCGTTGGATTCTTTGGCTCGTTCAGTTCCGTAGCAGCCAGCGAATGCGATCCATGGACAACAGGTAGTGGATCGCCACGGCAACGCCGAGCGCGAACGCGGCGACTGGCGAGGCGAAAGACACGAGCACAACGCCAGCCGCGAACACACCGAGTTCGATCACCAGTCGCGCACCGCCGGACACGACAACGGGAGCCTCACCCGATCGACTCTGGTCGCCGGGGACGTTGAAGGTCCCCCAGACGACAGCAGCAATCAGTGGAAGCGATATCGCAAGAATCCACGCCAATGGTCCCGAGGTGATTGCGTATGCGCCTATCGCGATCGCGATGAGCGCCGCAATTTCGAGAGCGAATCGAAACGCCAGGTTGAAGGGATGAAATCCGAACACGCTGGCAGCGTACTCAGTGCGTCTGATCGGGAGTTGTCGACCAAGCCACAGCTGATGTTCTGCGGACCCAGTTCGACCAGCCCACAACGGAGCCTACGGGCGGCGAAGGAGACCGCGTCGACGACGTCGCTAGCGAATACCACGGCAAACACCTGCGCAACGGGTGGACGAACGCCGGTCTCCCATGGTGCTACGAGTTCCATCCCGACCTGATGTGGGTGGAGCACTCGACGGCATAGGCCGCCCACAACGGCACATATGCGCCCTCAGGTGGCCGCTTCAGCTCTCGAGTTGATCGAAGAACTCGGCCTTGCGCTTTTCGATCTCGGGAACGGAGATGACGGTGTCTTCGAGCCACGCTGGGAGTCCGTAGCCAGCAAAGGGGTCGGCGTTCGAACCGCCGACGCGTTCGACATAGTCAGCGTCGGTGAGGACGAACTCCCACGGGTTGACCTGCGCCATACGGGTGACGATCTGTGACGGTGTGATGTTCACCACCGTGTAATCCTGGGCCAGGGTGAATGGTCCGTCGTAGCCGGCCCGAACGCCATCAAGGATGGGTTGGGGAGTGCCAGGTGCGACCATTGCGTGGTGCCCCATCGCCATGCGAGGTTGGGCCAGGCGGAACACCTCGGCCGCGGCTTCAGGGGCAGTGTGCATCGTCCACACAACGGTCTTGGCAACAACTTCGTCCCATCCGAGCTGTTCGATGTAGGTCTCCGGCTGGTTGAAGATCTCATGGATCAGCAGGTCGACGCCCTGGGCATGCTCGACCGTGATCGTCGAAGGTTCACAATCACCGGCATACACCAGTGAGCTGCCTGCGTAATCGAGGCGATAGCCCACCGCCCCGTACATGGCGTGGGGAACCGGGAATGATGTGATCACGACGCCATCGTCGTCGTACACAACACGCGCCTTGTCCGCCGAGAAGCTGTGAGCCTCCATGTCATACACCCTGGGGTCGAGCCCCTTCTTGGCGCGGTCGTGCCAGGCAGCCATCTGCCGAATGGCTCCGATGATCGCTTCGGCGGTCTCATCGTCTCGCCCACCACTCGGCCCGTGGATGTGCATCGGTTGCAGGCGACCATTCATCTGGCCGAAGTCGTAGTAGACGGGAAGGTCGGTGATGTGATCAAGGTGGAAGTGCGTGATGAAGAACCGCGTGGCCTTCCAATACGGCAGCTTCAGGGTGTTGAACGTCGTGTTCGTCCCGGGCCCCGCATCGAAGATGAAGGTGCTTCCGTTGCCACATTCCACCAGGAAGCCCGAACACGCCTGAGCAGGCCTGGCCGGATAGCCCGTACCCAACGCGACGACCCGAATCTCATCGCGATCAAGATCCTCTGTCTGCGGAACAAACCGATCCGAATACACCCGACGCTCAACGGCGTCGTCCTTGACCACGATGGCGTCCGTGGTCAACGGAACACCTGAGTACGGCTGCGGAAAGGTCAGATCAGTCATGGTTCGAATCTACACAAGTCCCAACTCGTCTCCGACTCGCGCAGCCCGGCACGCATGGGTGCCGCACGTTGTGCTGGCGAGGAACAGTCGGCAACGAGAAACCCCCACCGGCAGGAGTCAATGCTGGTGGGGGTTTTTCTTGGCTCCGGGGGTGGGACTTGAACCCACGACCTGCGGATTAACAGTCCGACGCTCTGCCGGCTGAGCTACCCCGGAAGGACGGAGCGAGGATAGCAGCCGCACGCGCGGGTCCGGCCACGTTTGCCCACGACGTCGTGCCCGACGCACCGGCAGCTGGGTGGCGTCAGCCCTCGTCGAGGTAGTCGCGGAGCTTCTCGCTCCGCAAGGGGTGC
>CAJQOW010000011.1 GCA_905480055.1 uncultured Acidimicrobiia bacterium | reverse complement strand
CTCAGATAGCGACGAGGTGGCTCGTCCGGTGGGCCCCGCTCACCCTCGGCCTATGGATCGAACCGTTGGCCGTGATTGCGGTGGTGGCATTCGCGGAAATCGCAACCACGACCATTCGCTCTGACCATCGCAGCGCGAGCGCGGCAGCCGCCGGCACAGACACGATCACCCGACGTTCACTGCCCGATCGAGCTGTGCAGATGACTGATGCTGCATGACTCCGGTAGGGACTACGTAGGCGACAGAATCCCCAGCCAAGGCAGGCGGTTATCTCGCCTTGGTGCTCTTGCCGGTGTGCTTGCGAGGGTTACGGTCGAAGCTCTCTTGGGAGCGCTCTCTCGGTCGCTGCTGTCTGTTGCGACTAGGTTTCTGAGTTCTCTTGGCCATGGTCCTACACGACACCTGCACCGGCCAGGGCGCCCACCACTGCTCCCTCTACCGCAGCGAGTGCCTGCGCAGTCATGGGAGGCTGTGGGCTGCCTGGTGGGATCTAGAGTTGGATCTCGTTCAGAGGAGGACTGGTATTCGTGACGAATCCGTATGACGTCGAGCGATCTTGGCCGGACTACTTCTTGGAGCATCGCCGCTTGACGGTGGAGCAAGCCGGAACGTACAAGTGTGGTGATCTTCCTGTGTGGACGGTGCACTGCCCTTTGGGGTATCTCGGCAACTCAACCATCATCGAAGGCGACGACGGATTGATCGTCTACGACACCGGGGTGAACGCCGAAGCAGGCGCCTTCATTGCTGATGAGATCAAGAGAATCTCGAACAAGCCAGTGAAGGCGATCTTTTACTCGCACCACCACGGGGACCACTACAACGGAACGTCGGCGATCGTGGATCCTGCTGCCGTTGAGGCGGGAGATGTGACCGTCTATGCGTGGAGCAACTTCGCAGCGGAGCGAGCCAACGAGTTCGGTGAGATTGGTGTCCGCCAGGCTCTGGGTGTTGCGTACTACGGCGGTGCATTCTTGCCTCCGGAAGATCTCCATCATCACGGCATCGGTCTCCTCCCTGCTGGTGGCACAGCCGGATACGTGCCTCCGAACAGTCTCCTCGACACGGACACGAGCCTGACGATTGCGGGCATTGATCTCGAGGTCTTCTACACGGGCGGCGAAGCAATATCGGAATTCGGGATCTACATCCCGTCCTTCGACATGGTGATCATCGCCGACGAGTTCTTCACGGGAATCCCAAACATGCACACGATCCGAGGGTCGAAGCCACGCCTGCCCGAGAACTACCTCGGCGCTCTCGATCGGGTCCTCGACATCGGCCCTCGGTGGCTACTCGGTTCGCACATCATGCCGATCGAGGGCAAGGAGTACATCCACGAGACGATCGCCAGGTACCGGGATGCCACCCAGTACCTGTGGGACCAATCGATCCGGCTCATCAACAAGGGATACACCCCAATCGAGCTGCAGCACGAGCTCCAGGACCTCCCAGAGCATCTCATCGAACCACCCTTCTCGGTTCCGATGTACGGCACGCCGATCACCACCGTGCCCGAATTCTTCACCGGGTGGGTGAGTTGGTTCACCGGGGATGCGACCGACCTGTTCCCGTCGGAGCCCAAATCGAGAGCGGACCGGTTCGTCGCGCTCATGGGAGGGAGTGACGTGGTGCTTGAGGAAGCGAAGAAGGCGCATGCACAAGGAGATCACCAATTCGCTGCGGAGCTTGCACAGCTCGTCGTGCGCTCGGAACCAGAATCCGAGGATGCCAAGCTCGTCAAAGCAGCAGCACTGAGGGCGTTGGGATACAAGCAACTCAATCCCATCGCTCGGTCCTGGTACCTCACCGGTGCCCTCGAACTTGAAGGTGCAATCGACCCTCACCAGATTCTCACAGCGATGCTGTCAATGCTGGCTGCCGAAGGTGCCGCGGCCGAAACGGTCGGCGCATGGCGATACCTGCTCGACGCCGCTCGAGCCGGTACAGACGAAGTCGCCATCGGCTTGCGGATCACCGACACCGGGGAGGAACTCACCGTCCACCTTCGAAACTCGGTACTCCACATCGCCGATGGTCTCGGAGACAGTCTTGACGCGTTGGTCGCAATCCCGTCAGGCGCACTCCAATCGATCGACCTGACCCAGGCCGAAACGCTTGATGGGGACCCAGAGGCATTCGCAAGGCTCACCGAGTATCTCGACACCGAGATCGTCGGCTTCTACATGCATCAACGCTGAGGACACCCAGCCATATCGACACATATGTTTCTCCATCGGGTTGTCACGATGACATCCATGAGAAGCACCGCCGGAATCGTGTCCTTGCGGGATATCCGCAGCACTGCAAGCGGGTCGGTGGCGGGCACGTGCGTTCTGATGGCGAAACGACTGAATCCCCAGCCAAGGCTGAGGATTCGTGTCGTCTCTCTCCGTGGAGCTGAGGGGATTCGAACCCCTGGCCCCTTGACTGCCAGTCAAGTGCTCTGCCAGGCTGAGCTACAGCCCCGAAGGAACCGGAAGTGTATCAAGCATCGGCTATTGACGAGCTTGGCTCGAAGCTGATCACCGGGGCGTCAGCCCACAGCCGTTCCAGGTCGTAATAGTCGCGTGTCTCCTGATCGAAGACGTGGATGACGACGTCACCGTAGTCGAGCAGCACCCAGGCACCGAAGTCGGTTCCTTCTCGTCTGATCGGTTTGCGACCAATCTCCTTGAGCGCCTCCTCGGCATCCTCCACGAGGCTCTTGACGTGCCTGTTGGATGTGCCGGTGGCTACGAGGAAGATATCGGTCACCACGAGGAGGCCAGACAGATCAAGGAGGACGATGTCCTCACCCTTCTTGTCGTCGATAGCGGTGGCGGCGGTGCGTGCGGCTTGGATGGCGTCTGGTGTCGCCTTCGATTCGTTGCTTCTCATCTGGACGCGATGATAGGGGAACCGACCGACACGTGGGGCGGGTCAGCGATACAGCCCATTGGCAACGATGAAGTCGGTCACCGCATCGGGGACGAGAAATCGCGGCGAATGCCCCGCCGCAACATGGGCGCGGATCGCCGTCGATGAGACCTCGATGGGTGGCATGACGACAGGCAACACCGACTTGCCGATGGCTGCCTCAACATCGGCGATCGTCGTTCCCGGGCGTTCAACTACGGAGATGTCCACCGCTTCGAGCAACGCATCGGCACGATGCCACG
>CAJQOW010000010.1 GCA_905480055.1 uncultured Acidimicrobiia bacterium | reverse complement strand
ATGAGCAAGGGGTTTGGTCTTGCGGCCCTCAGGGTCGGGTTCGCCATGACGCATCCTGATATTGCAGACCAACTCGACGCGGTTCGGCCTCCAGGGAGCATCTCATCGATGTCCGCGGACCTTGCAGAGGAAGCGCTCGCATCTCCGCAACGGATGCAGCGGCATGTGTCGATGATCCTCGGTGAGCGCGATCGGCTCGCAGCTGGCCTCCGGGGCCTCGATGTCTCCGTCGTCCCCGGCACGGCCACGAACTTCTTGCTGTGCGAAGTCGGACCTGAAGCTTGGCGACTCGCGGAGTCGCTGATGCACGACGGACTCGTGATCCGACAATTCCCAGCCAACCATCCCCTTCACGAGTTCGTGCGGTTCACCGTCCGCTCACGGCAAGAGAACGACAGGCTCATCGATGCGCTCAGGAGCAGACTCACATGACCCGAACCGCAACCATCGAACGAACGACCCGCGAGACGACCATCTCGGTGACGGTGGATCTCGACGGGGCTGGCTCGACGTCGGTCACCACGGGGATCGGAATGCTCGACCACCTACTCACATCCTTCAGCCACCACTCATTGATCGATCTCTGCATCGAGATGACCGGAGATCTCGAGGTCGATGACCATCACACCATCGAGGACACGATGCTTGCCCTCGGGGAAGCCATAGACGCCGCGCTCGGTGATCGTGCTGGGATCGCGAGATACGGAGACGCCCGCATTCCCATGGATGAGGCCATTGCACAGTGCGCCCTCGATCTCGGTGGTCGCTCGTATGCGGTTGTTGACGTCCACTTCCGGTCAGACCGCATCGGTGCGCTGTCCACGCAAATGATCGAGCACGCCCTCGAGGCGTTCTCTCGCACGCTGCGGGCGACGATCCGTGTTGACGGGACGGGCCGCAACGACCACCACATCGCCGAGGCGATGTTCAAGGCGCTGGCGCGTGCGATGCGCCACGCAGTCTCGATTGACCCTCGACGTACCGGTGTGGCATCGACGAAGGGGGTGCTATGACGCGCATAGCAGTCATCGACCACGGTGCAGGCAACCTCGTGTCTATGGAACAGGCGCTGAGGCGAGTTGGGGCGGAGCCAGTTCGTATCGGAGAAGGAACCGACCTTTCGGCATTCGATGGTGTTGTGCTTCCAGGCGTGGGAGCAACCGGAGCAGCGATGCGAACCCTGACACAGCGCGACCTCGTTGAGCCGGTGATGTCGTACGGCGGACCACTGCTGGGGGTCTGTGTGGGCATGCAGCTGTTGTTTGAACACAGCGATGAGGACGACAACCCGTGCCTCGGCCTCCTCCCCGGTGGGGTCACCAGGCTCGATGCAAGCCCACTCCCCCACATGGGCTGGAACGAGGTCGATGGTTCGGCAGATCCGTTGCTGGCTGGAATCGGCGCCGGTCGAACCTTCTACTTCGTGCACAGCTACGCCGTCAGCCCGACAGACACTGCAACAGTTGCGGGTACCACCACCTGCGGATCGGACGTGTTTGCGTCAGTAGTGCGCTCCGGGCAGATCTCGGGCGTTCAGTTCCACCCGGAACGCTCTGGTGACGACGGTCTCGCCGTGCTTGGGAACTTCGTTCGTGAGTGTCTGGACACACGCCGTGTTGCGTAGACGCATCATCCCGTGCCTCGATGTCGACGACGGTCGCGTCGTCAAGGGCACCAACTTCGTCAATCTGACCGACGAAGGCGACCCCGTCGAGATGGCGGCAGCCTACGCAATGGCGGGTGCGGACGAGATCTGCTTTCTCGACATCACGGCGACATCCTCGGGGCGCACAACCATGCTCGAAACTATCCGAAGGACGGCCGAGAACGTGTTCGTTCCCCTCACGGTTGGCGGCGGCGTGCGTTCTGTTGCTGACATGCAGAGCGTCCTCCGGGCAGGCGCGGACAAGGTCGCCGTCAACTCGGCGGCGGTGCACCGACCGAGGCTGATCAGCGAGTGTTCACGATCGTTCGGCTCACAGTGCGTGGTCGTTGCCATCGACGCACGCCGATCCGGATCGGGCTGGTCCGTCCATACCCACGGTGGACGTGTTGACACCGGGATCGATGCCCTGGAGTGGGCAGCCAGGGCCGCCAGGCTCGGTGCCGGCGAGTTGCTCGTCACCTCCATGGACCGGGATGGCACGAACGATGGATACGATCTCCCCCTCCTTCAGGCGACCCGAAGACGTGTCGCCGTTCCCATCATCGCCTCCGGTGGAGCCGGGTCGCCACAAGACCTTGCGGATGCCCTCGGTCCGGGCAGGGCGGACGCCGTGCTGGCAGCGTCGATCTTCCATAGGAACACCTACACCGTCGAATCCGTGAAGCAATCCCTCGACTCCGCTGGGATACCCGTGAGGCGGGTTGCATGATGCGCTTCGCTGACCTGTCCGCTGGTCCTGACGGCCTCGTCGTTGCTGTGGTACAGGACGCCGCGACACGTAGCGTCCTCATGGTTGCCTACATGAACGAAGAAGCATTCGACGCAACGCAGGCATCCGGCCAGGTGCACTTCTGGAGTCGTTCCCGCAACGAGCTGTGGAGAAAGGGTGCCACAAGTGGCAATACGCTCGCACTGGCTGACATCCGCACCGACTGCGATGGAGATGCGCTCCTCGTCCTGGTCAACCCAACGGGACCTGCGTGCCACACCGGATCGACGTCCTGCTTTGGCGATCAGTCAACCCCGATCGGAGCGACCATCGACCGGCTTGCTGAAATCGTCCGCTCCCGAGCGGGAGCCGATCCCGGCGATTCATACACTGCGGGCCTCATCGCCGATCCGGATCTCGCCGCCCGCAAGGTGTTGGAGGAAGCAGGCGAGGTTGCCTTTGCGGCAAAGGATTTCAACGCTGGAGGTTCGAGCTCCAGAGTTGTCGAGGAAGCCGCCGATGAGGTTTATCACCTCCTCGCATTGCTAGCAAGCCTTGGGATCGACCCAGACGAAGTGGGCAAGGAACTGACACGTCGAATGGTTGGTGGCACCGACTCCTAGCCTCGCCTCATGCGCAGACTTCTTCTCGCAATTGCGATTTCTGCTGTGGTGCTGGGGGCGTGCGCCGCTGAACCGACAGGACCACTTCCGCCTGCTCCGACTCCGATCTCTTCGGAGGAGCTCGTCACAACGATCCAGGCCGGGGGCGGTCCGACGGTCGTCAACGTGTGGGCATCGTGGTGCCTGCCATGCCGTTCGGAAGCGCCTCTCGTTGCGACCGCATCGGCGAGTCACCCCGATGTGCGATTCATTGGCCTCAACGTGAAGGACAATGATGGTGACGCCAGGCGGTTCATGGCCAACTACCTGTCAGATGCCGACATGGAACATTTCAGTGACGCCCCGGGCAGGATTCCGATCGATCTCGGTGGGACCTCCGGTGTGCCAATCACGTTCTTCTACCGAGCGGATGGATCGCTCGCCGAGGTACACCTCGGCATCATCGACGAACCCACCATGGCGAGACTCCTCGACGAGATCGACCGCTGATGGAGTTCACGCTCCTCGCCGCAGCTGCGATAGCGACCTTTTCGTTCTGGCTGATGCTGCGTTGGGAGGCCAAGCGGGGCAATGCAGCTGGGTGTGCCACGAACCTGTGGGATGCGGGCCTGACGGCGGCGATCGTGGGACTGCTCGGCGGGCGGATCATTGCCATGGTGGAAGCTGGCATCAACCCGCTCACCAATCCTGCTCAGATCCTGCTCGTGCGCAGCGGCGTATCCACAGCCGCTGCGTCGATCATCGCTCTTGGAACGTTCGCATTGCTGGCACGCAAGGACCTCCTACCCGCTGCCGACGCCATCGCCCCGGCAGCGCTGGCCGGACTTGCGGGTTGGCACGCAGGCTGCCTCACCACGTCAGCGTGCTTGGGAACCGAGTCTTCACTTCCCTGGGCGAGGGCACTCGAGGGCAGCGATGTGACGCGCCACCCGGTCGAGCTGTACGCAGCGATCCTGCTTGGCGTCGCAGCGATCGGGCTGGCCCTCTGGAAACAGTACGGCAGACCGCCGCTGGGATCCGTCGCGGGTCTCGGATTGGTCGCTGCCGGAACTGCCAGGCTCGTGACGGAACCACTCCGCATTTCGCTGTCGGGCGGGCCACTCTGGCTCTATTTGGGCGCGATCATCGCCGGTATGGGCCTGTTCGTGTGGGCGCTCGTCAGGAAGCCCGGGGACTAGGCGCCGAGCGAGATCAGGTTGTCGATACGCTCCCTGAGGAACTCGTCGCTGGTAGCACCGAACCACATGTCGACGACAACACCCTGTGCGATCAGGACAGTGGCTGGCTGCCCGGGGACGCCATACAGATCCCAGATCTGGTTGTCGAGACCCCAGGTGAGGTTGTCGCTGAACAGTTCGTTGGCAACTTCGGCCGTGGGTCCGATGTCGGCCTTGCCTGCCACGGCGAGGAATTTGACATCATCCTGGTAGTCAGCTGCGACTTGGTCGACGACGGGCAACTCCCGTCGACATGTGCTTCACCACTCGGCCCAGAACACCATGAATACGGGCAGCACTTCCTGGGACAACGTGAACGACTCCGCTCCGGATTCGCCAATGGCGAGGGTGAAGTCCGGGGCTGGGTCGCCTTCAGGCTTGGGTGCGATCGGGGCTTCGGTGTCCGTCGGCTGGTCGCCTTCGGCAGCGGAGCTCGATGTGGTCGAGTCTGCGGGCGTTGAGTCTTCCGTCGTCGGATCATTGGAGGCTGGGGCGTCCTGTTCGACCGAGCTCGAAGGTGCATCAGTAACGGACGATTCGGTGCTCGAATCGGTGGCACAGGCAGCGGCAAGTAGGGCGACCGAGACAATCAGCAGGAGGAGTCGTGTGCGCATGGCACAAATGTAGGTGACGTCTCCCTTTATGTCACCGTTTGCCCCAGCTGTTCGCTCAACGTTAAGGACCTCTCCAGAACGGATGCAGCAGCCCCTGAATCTACGGCCGTTCGTGCGATGGACACGGCATCGACGAAGCCGGAAGCCAACTCGGCCAGGACAATCGCCGGTGCCGCATTGACAATCGCAGCGTCCGCTTTCGGGCCAGGATCCCCACCGAGAATCGACCTGGTGATCGCAACATTCTCATCCGAGTCTCCGCCTTCGAGATCGGCGATTGACCCTCGCGACACGCCGAAGTCTTCAGGCGTGAACTCGGCCTCCGTGATCTCTCCGTCGACGAGTCGGAAAATGCGACTCGGACCCGAGATCGATAGCTCATCGAGCCCCTCTTCTCCATAGAAGACAAACGCACGATCAACGCCTCGAGCCTTGAGCACATCGATCATGAGTCCCGCCATTCGTGCATCGGAGACCCCAACGCTCATGCGTGCACCGGCTGGGTTGCACAGCGGCCCGAGGAAGTTGAATACCGTCCGAACGCCAAGCTCCTTGCGCACGGGAACGGCGAATCGCATGGCTGGATGGAACCGGGGAGCGAAGAAGAAGCCGAACCCGGTTGCGTCGACCAATCTGGCAACATCGTTGGGCCCGAGTTCCAGATCGAACCCCAGGGCTTCGAGAAGGTCGGCTGATCCAGTCTTCGACGATGCGGCCCTGTTGCCATGTTTGGCGATGCGCACACCAGCGCCGGCAGCGATGAACGATGCGGTGGTTGAGATGTTGAAGGTCCCATACCCGTCGCCTCCAGTGCCCACGATGTCGACAGCGTCGTCAATCGCCACCGTGACCGCTGCACTCATCATCGCGTCGACAAGGCCCGCCATTTCCTCGGCAGACTCACCTTTGGTGCGCAGACCAACGATGAATGCTGCGATCTGGCTGTCGGTCGCCCGCCCGGCCATGATCTCCGCCATGGCAGCTGCAGCGTCGTCCCTTTCGATGTCGCGTCCGGCCATCACCGTGTTGAGCGTTGCCGCCCATGAGTAATCATCCATGGTGCGACGATACCTGCGAAGGTGCACGTGCGTCCGACCAGCCAAAGATGGCCATGTCCGATTCGACCTCTATCTCGAGGTTGTGGAGACCGGCAGCCCTATCAGATACGGCTGAGCTTGCGCCGTTCCTTCTCGGTAGTACCACCCCAGACGCCGAACCGCTCGTTCGTGACCAGGGCGTGGTCCAGGCACTCCTGCTGGACAGGGCAGGTCCCGCACGTCGCGAGTGCCGCAGCTTCTTCACGCTTGTTCTGCGGGTAGAACGTCATACTTTCCCCGCCTGCACATGCGGCGAAGGTTGCCCACGGCTTGTCGTCGCCGACCGGGGCGGACAGGATGTCGAGGATGAGGGTGTCGTCCATGGCTTCCATCGGATTGTTCCTTTGACTGGTCGATCGCGGGTGGTAGATCGCGCTGATTTCGTGCCCCTTGGACGTTCCGTGGTGCCTGACAGGTTCCCGACTCCGAGCCGTGCCACACCGGTGCGATCTACACTGGATTCGGGCTTGGATCGACCACCACTGGAGGAGCCCTGCTCTACTTCGCCTACACCGCACGCATCGATCCCGATCGCATGGCGGTCGTGTCTCGCAATGCGGCATTCGACTTCGTCGCACATCTGCCGGAGTGGGGCCTGACCTTCACGATCAACGGGAATGGCAACGCACCGAGCGAGCCTTCTTCCCGTGAGCCAACCGAGTGGAGCGGCGCACTGCCCTCCGCTGGACCGATGGCCGGATCAACAGTATGGGGGGTGGTGTACACCATTCCGGCAGGCGATCGGTCGGCGGTGGATGCCGCTGAGGCGGCGGAAGGACGCCAGCCACTCGAGGTCGAGGTGATCGACCGCACAGGCAAGAGACATGCTGTCACCGCATATGTCGCAGAGCCCTCCCCTGCGCCGGGTGCAGAGCCCTCCCAGGACTACGTGTCCATCATGGTTGACGGCTCACGGCACTGGGATCTGCCAGCTGGCTGGATCGTTGGGCTCGAGGACCACCTTGGCGTGGAGCTCTAGCGAATGCTCAGGGAGCTCAATTGGTCTGGCATTGCGTTCGGAGCTGGCGCCGGTCTCGTCGTGGGTCTCGCTGCGGCAGCGCTCCTCGGTGCGGTGAATGGAGGGAGCTTCCTCCAGGTGCTTGCCCAGTTTCTGGCGTTCTTTGTTGCAGGCTACGTTGCCGGTCGGTTCTCGCTCGTTGGAGCCGTTGTTGCCGGCGGATTCGCCGGGTTGTTTCTGTACTTCGGCCTTGCCGTCGTGTCGGTGGCTACGGGAACTGATGTGCAACCCGTCGCGATTCTGTTCTTCGGCGTCACGGCACTGATCTTCGGATCGGCGGGCGCCGTGCTCGCCAACGCCAGGCGCGGGTAGGCCCCCACCACAGAGCAGGCCGAAATCTCAGGCCCCCGAGCCCAACAGGCGTTCTACACTCCGGGTGCGAGTCGGCGAGGCGATCGCGGCCACCTCGGTGGTCGAGGAAAGTCCGGACTCCCCAGGGCATGACGCTGGGTAACACCCAGGCGGGGCAACCCGATGGACAGTGCAACAGAGAGCAAACCGCCGATGGCGCGTGTCGCCCCACGGGCGACACGTTCGGAGAGGGCTCGCCCTCTCCGGCGGACCGGAAACGGTCGGTGAACAGGCAAGGGTGAAACGGTGGGGTAAGAGCCCACCAGCGCTCCGGGTGACCGGTGCGGCTAGGTAAACCCCGTCAGGAGCAAGACCGAGCAGGAACAGGGCTGCCCGTCCGATACGTTCCGGGTAGGTCGCACGAGGTCGTTCGGTAACGGCGGCCCCAGATAGATGATCGTCCTCGACAGGATCCGGCTTACACGCTGGCTCGCAACGTGAAGGGGACCCCACTTCGGGGTCCCCTTCGTCGTTCGTGACGGGTATTCAGGCGGCCGAAGCAGCGTCGCTTTCCTGCTCAGCACCTGCAACGAATCGGTAGATCGCCCAGCCTGCGATCGCTCCGACCAACGGTGCCGTCCAGTAGATCCACTGGTCTGTCCAGACCGAACCCACAATCCCTGGGCCCAGTGAACGGGCAGGGTTTACGGAAGTACCGGTGAACGGAATCAAGCACAGGTGAATCACGACCAGCGTCAGCGAGATCGCGAGGAAGGCAGTGCCTGCAGACGATGCGCTCGCCGAAGCCTTCAGGATGACAACGAGAAAGATCGCCGTGAACACAGCCTCGAAGAGGAAGCCCTCCCACACGGTTACGCCGTCGCCGAGGGTCGTGGCAGTACTAGCGACAGCATCCTGGCTGGAAGCAATGAGCACCGTGACCGACGCCAGCACTGCGCCAGTGATCTGGGCCACCCAGTATCCGGCAGCCGTTGGCAGCTCGATGCGCTTGTCCAACAGCATTGCGAGTGATACGGCTGGATTGAAGTGACCCCCGGAAACCTCGCCAAATGCGTACAGACCAGCGAGCAGCGCCAGACCAAACCCGAACGCGATCGGGACAATCGTGGAGGTCGAACCGCTGGCGTTCGCTGCGAGAATCGCGGTGGTTCCTCCGAGCACGAGTATGTACGCACCAAGCAGCTCTGCCAGGAGTGTGCGGACGTTGGGCATGGGTCCTCCGATCGCCACGATACGGTCTGACGTGTGACCCTAGTTGCAGCTTCCCGTTTCCGGTGCCGATCGTCGCTGTGTCAAGAGATCGCAATAGAGAGCATCGTGTCCGAGCATCGCTGGCCGGAGGAAGCTCCCAGCACTGCGCATATGATGGAGCCGTAACCGGAGCGACCTCGGCGGCTGCCGAAAGGGCATCGTTGACTCGGGCCGGGGGAACGATCGAAGGGGAGAAGCATGAGCAACGAAGACCACAGCCCAGCCGCTACTCACGGAGGCGAGGCGGTTGCCAAGTGCCCCGTGATGCACTCCGAACACCAGGCAGTCGGCGCCACCGCAAACCAGCATTGGTGGCCCGAGCAACTGAATCTGGGCATTCTCCGACAAAACAACCCCGAAGCAGATCCGCTGGGCACAGACTTTGACTACGCGGTGGCCTTCGCAAGCCTCGACTTCGATGCGCTTGCAGATGACGTAGATGCGCTCATGACAGAGTCTCAGGAGTGGTGGCCTGCCGACTACGGGCACTACGGGCCACTCTTCATATGAATGACCTGGCACTCAGCTGGCACCTACCGCATTGCGGACGGCCGCGGCGGAGGGGGACGCGGTGCGCAGCGGTTCGCCCCGCTCAACAGCTGGCCTGACAACGCCAATCTCGACAAGGCGCGTCGCCTTCTTTGGCCGATCAAGCAGAAGTACGGGCG
>CAJQOW010000009.1 GCA_905480055.1 uncultured Acidimicrobiia bacterium | reverse complement strand
CCGGACGTGAATCTTCCAACACCCTGCGGAAGCGACTTGTCAACTTTCGCATCGGTCACCATGTCACACCCTCACTTTCGGTCGCTCGATCTCGGTGACCTCACTGCTCGGCGGAGCGCCTCCTGTGTAGAAGACGGCAGGGCTCGTGCCAGCTTCTTCAAGAAGCTGCCAACTGCTCTTGTCCCGCATGTACCGGCTGATAGGGCTACTTGAGTCGTCGATGTCCCCAAACACCAGCGCGTCGGTTGGACATGTTTCGACACAGGCAGGATCGAGCCCCTTCTCAACCCTGTGCACACAGAACGTGCACTTCTCCATCACGCCCTTGGCATGTCCTCCGCCAGCGGTTCGCCGCTGTTCATCGCCCCACAACTCATCGAGATCCGGGTTCTGGTACGGGGGCACCACGCCACCAGTGACCGGCTCGAGATCCTCGTCCTTCCAGTCGACGATGTCGTATTGGGCGGCCTCGGGCACCTGCCAGTTGAAGTAGTTGACCCCGTAGGGACAGGCCAACTCGCAGTAACGACATCCGATGCACCTATCTGGGTCGGTGAGGACGATCCCGTCTTCTCTCTTGAAGCGGGCACCCACCGGACACACCTTCACGCAAGGTGCGTTGTCGCAGTGCTGACACGGCCTCGGCAGAAAGCTCATCTCGGTATCGGGAAATGTGCCCTGTTCGAATCGGAAGACGTACATCCAGAAGTCGCCCTCACCCGTGTTGTTCTCGACCTTGCACGCCGTCATGCAGCCTCTGCATCCCTGGCAGCGGTCAAGATCGACCGCCATCGCGTACTTGGTCATGTGGCACCACCTCCCTTCGTGACCTTCACCTTCACATGGAATGATTGGTCCGCCGTATTGGCCATGTATCCCTCGCCGGTGAAGTAGATCTCGTTCGCTGACGGACCCTGCCCCTTGTTCTGGGGGTGCGTCCACATTCCGAAGTGGTGCGGCATGGCAACGGTGTCGGGTCGGATCGAGTCAAGGTACGTCACGGTGGTGCTGAGGCTCCTTGTTTCTCCCGTGACGGCGTTGTGCGACTCAACGATCACCTCATCGCCTTCAGCAATCCCGAGTCGCTTCGCAGCCGATGGATTCATGTCGAGCGGGGCGCCCGGAGCAAGTTCCGCCAGCATCGGGATGAAGCTCGTCCGAGTTTGCTTGTGCTCGATTTGGTGGTAACTGAGCAAGGTGAACTCGTATTCATCCGGTGAGGCACTCATCGTCGGTGGCCTCCACGTCGGGAACGCCGTGTAGTCCTGCCAGTAGATTTCCTCAGCACCCTTTTCGATCATCTGTCTCTGGGCATCGAGAAGGCTCTCACCGTAGAGGCGGTGGAGCGCGCCCCCGAATGGCGGATCTGCCACATAGCCGTATGTCTGCGACGGCTTGTAGGGACCCTTCACAAGAACGCCATTGGCTGGATCCTCGAAGTACTCGACGCCTTCGAGGCCCTGAGACTTCGACCACTCGTCGAAGATGTGTCGTACCTCTGGCTTCTGATCAAGTGGAAGCGCGAACTCGGTGTCTGTGAGCTTCAACTCCTTGTTGACCACCGACAGGTAGCCATCGTCTCCATAGAGGACACCGATGCGTTCAGCAAGATCCATGTATATGTCAATCTCGCCACGCGACTCGAACAGCGGCTCCATCGGGGGAACGCGCAGCGTCACTGCATCGATGAACGCATCAGATGCCGATGCTGGCCCCTCATACTTCTCGATTGTCGCTGCCGGAAGCACTACATCGGCGAAGTAGTCGGCCGTCTCGGACAACCATGGGCTAATGACCGCAACGTGTTTGAACTTGTGGTACGAGTCCAGGAATTCCTGCTGTGACGGAAATGCGGCAAGCGGATTCACCATGTGGAGGATTGCGACCTCTGGCAGCTCCTCGACCCCGTAGCGGTCCGGATCGTTCATCACTCGTGCGATCATTCCGGGGAACCCGGTGTTTATTGGGAAGTACTTGCTCTTGTTCAGGAAGTAGTCGTACGGAGGATCTTCGACGGTCAGCTCTTCAAAATTTGCGTAGTTCTTGTGGATCTTCCACGTGAAATCTGACAGCTGGCCTCCGGCCGCACCGATGGCTCCGACCATCATCGACACCATCGTCATCGCCCTGGCTATCTGAAATCCGAGCTCCTGCTGAGCAACGTGGTAAGCCATGATGCCAACAGGCCGATACGGAACCTCGACACCATCGACGACGATTGTCGATCCGATCTGTGCCTCACGCCCGAAGGTCTCGGCCATGGTCCGGATCTCTCCGGCGGCAAGTCCAGTTATCTCGGAAGCCCACTCGGGAGTCGAATCCGCAAGGTGCTCGACAAAGAGGGTGAACCCTGTCTTGGCGACCTCGCCGTCTATCTCAAACTGGCCTTCCAGCGCAGGCATCTCCGCTTCTCCGAACGGCACGGCCTGTCCCGTGGCCTCGTCCCAGACGAGCCCAACCTCGGTGGCCTCCTCGCCTTCACCCATCGGCACCTTGGCGATCATGCCATCACTCTTGACGAGCATTGCCGCGTTCGTGTGCTCCGTCAGATACGGCCTGTCGATGTATCCGAGGCTGATCAGCTCGTGACACAGCGCGAGTGCAAGCGCCAAGTCCGTGCCCGGCCTGATCGGCAGCCATGTATCCGCGAACGGGCCAGCGGAACGGAGTCGCGGATCGAGATGGGTGATCTTCATCCCGCGTTCACGGGCCTCGACCATGTGGCGGGGCCAGGTCAGCCAACAGAACTTGTTGCCGCCCGCATTGGTGATGTTCCACCCCCAGGACAACATGTAGTTGTTGTACTTGAAGTCAGGATGGAGAACAGCGTGCGTCCCGATCGTGTATTCAAGGGCTCGATAGCCAGCGTCTGAGCAATAGGCACCGTGACCGACCTTCGAGATGCCGGTCGACTTCACGAACGCATCATCGTAGAAGTCCTTCGCCTTGCTCCTGCCCTTCTGCCAGAGCACGAGCTTCGGGTTGCGCTCCCGAACCTCTTTGACGTTGTCCGCGACGATGTCGAGCGCTTCGTCCCACGTAGCCCGACGCCATTCACCTGTGACACCCTTGCCGTTGGTGCGAATGAGCGGCCACTTGACCCTGTTGGGGTCGTACACCGCTTGGATCTGTGCATGGCCCTTCGGGCACAACGTGCCCACGTTGCGGGGATTCGTTGGATTGCCTTCGAACTTCACGACGCGACCGTCAATCCGGCGTGCGATCATCCCGCAGTCCTGTTTGCCGATCCAGCAGGTTGTAGCGATGAAGTCCTCGACTTGCCCCTCAGCTGCGACCGGTTCGGCGGCAGCGACACTCTCTAGCGATTTGAACAGGAACGTATTCGCAACTGCCGCCGTGCCCGCTGCTGCCGCGGTTCCTTGGACGAAGGTTCTGCGAGTGACTCCCGGCATCCCCAGAAACGTCTCAGACATCCCTACTCCTTCACTGTCAAGGCGCACCGCCCCCGAGTGCTCGTTGAGCAGGGCGACCCGCGGATGCTGGCGAATTTGGGTTGCCGTGACGCAACGAAGCAGCGGAACGTGTCCTTTCGACCGACTCGCTGTTGTCTTCCAGCATCCCCACTATCAGACCTCGTTGCGAGAGCGATGGCTAGAAGGGGAATCCCGCATCGATGTCGGGAGAATCCCGAGTGTTCAGACTGCCGGTTTGTCAGGGAAACCCCTACAGGTGGTAGGACGTCGACTTCGCCTCAACCGAGGAGCTCAAGTTCGAGCGCGACATGCACCAGCTCGGCCCGGC
>CAJQOW010000008.1 GCA_905480055.1 uncultured Acidimicrobiia bacterium | reverse complement strand
GAGGTGCCCTTCACCTGGCCGGTCGATGCGCTGAAGACGCAAGCTGTTGCCGCCAGGTCGTATGCGGCATCGTTTGCGACGGACTCGCACCGTGACGAGGGTTGTTTCTGCGATGTCCGGAATGATTCGTCGTGGCAGGTCTACGGCGGATGGCTTGGCAACAAGACCGCGTGGACCTCCTGGGATGCCGCGGCCACGGCCACCAATGGCGAAGTGCTCACGCACCCTGCGGCGCCTGCAAGCGATCTCGTTCGCGCGTACTACTCGTCGTCGAACGGTGGAGCCAGCGAGTGGGTCAAGGACAAGTGGGGAAGCGATCTTCCGTACCTCGTGTCCGTGGACGACCCGTGGTCGTTGACGTCAGCAAACCCCCGTCGAGCATGGACGTTCACCGAGCCTGCATCGGAAATCGTCGACAGGGTCTGGGGCACGAGTTCAACGCTCGACCTTGTTTCTGCTGAAGTCATCGAGACGAACGTGTCCGGCTCGGCGAAGACGATCAGGTTCACTGGATCGGCTAACGACGGTTCGCTCAGCACCAAGGACATGACCGTGGGCACGGTGACCGGCTGGTTCGGGCTCTACAGCTGGTACTTCTCGATCGACGATGACGGCCTGGGGCCCGTTCAGTTCGTCGACATCGACGGCAACATCCACGCCGAGAACATCGAATTCCTCAATCAGCTCGGCGCAGCCGTGCCGTGTGACGATGGCCCGACGAGCTTCTGCCCTGAGGTTCCGATGCGACGCGAGGATCTTGCTGCATTCATGGCCAGGGCGCTCGAGCTGCCGGCAGCGACGACCGACTACTTCACGGATGACGACGGTCTCGAGTTCGAGGACGACATCAATGCGCTCATGCAGGCGGGGATCACGCGTGGCTGCAACCCACCGGACAACGACAAGTTCTGTCCGGAGAACACTGTCACCCGAGGCCAGACCGCTGCCTTCATCGTTCGGGCTTGGTCACTCACCGATCCGGGCCCGGGTGACTGGTTCGTCGATGACGACGACTCTGTATTCGAAGGGGACATTGATCGGCTGGCGACCGTTCGCATCACGCGTGGCTGCAACCCACCAGCCAATGACAGGTACTGCCCGGACACCAAGCTGACCCGAGCACAGATGAGTTCATTCCTCGCAAGGGCTCTCACGGATCTCGGCGCCCCGTAGGATGTCCCCCTCCACCAACGAGGAGCCTCGTCCCATGTCATCCCTGGAAGAACGAATTGATTCGGGGTCGTGGACCATCGGCGTCATCGGTCTGGGCTACGTGGGCCTGCCTCTGGCGGTCGCTGCCACAACCGCAGGAATCAAGGCCATCGGCTTCGATGTCAACGAGGAGTACGTTGGTTCACTCTCCGCAGGGCAGTCCTCGATAGAGGACGTGTCCGAGACCCAGCTGCGCGTAGCCCTCGACCAAGGCCTCATGGTGACGAGCGATCCGCAGGATCTGTCGTCTGCGGACATGCTCGTGCTGTGTGTTCCGAGCCCACTCGGGGCACATCGGGAACCAGACATGTCTTTCATCCAGTCAGCAGCCGACACGGTCGCCAAGGTGATCTCACCGAACACGCTTGTTTCGCTCGAGTCGACAACGTATCCGGGCACGACCGAGGACATCATCGTGCCTGCGGTGCGGGCGGCTGGTCTCGAGCTCGACAAGGACGTCTGGGTCGCGTTCTCGCCAGAGCGCGTCTCACCTGGTGATGAGCTCAAGACGGCAGACATCCCCAAAGTCGTTGGAGGAGTCTCTCCAGATTCAACGCGTCTTGCCGCCAAGGCGTACAGCCAGCTTGTCGCCAAGGTGCACCCCGTCAGTGATGCAGCGGTCGCCGAGATGGCCAAGCTGCTCGAGAACACCTACCGGGCGGTCAACATCGCCATGGCGAACGAGATGGCCCAGATGGCGCACGAACTCGATGTGGACATTTGGGAAGTCATCGATGCTGCAGCTACGAAGCCGTTTGGGTTCCAAGCGTTCTACCCGGGGCCCGGAGTCGGAGGTCACTGTATCCCGCTCGACCCCCAGTTCCTTGCATGGAGGGCTCGGGAGATGCGGTTTGCGCCACGTTTCATCGATCTTGCCGAACAGGTGAACCTGCATATGCCTACCTACACCGCCAACCGTGTCGGAGAGGTACTCAACAGCTTCGGCAAGAGCGTCCAGGGTGCCACGGTGCTTGGCCTCGGCGTCGCCTACAAGCCGAACATCGCGGATGATCGTGAATCGGCCTCACTTGATGTGCTTCGCATCCTCGCTGGCAGGGGAGCACGTATCGAGGTGTTTGATCCGATCGTCGGCGCTGAGCGAGTAGAGGAGCGCGGCCTGGCTGCTGCCGACGGCACCGGGAGCTACGACATCGCGATCGTGCTCACCGACCATGACCTGTTCGACCTCATGGCAATCGCATCCAAGTCAACCGTCGTATTCGACACGAGGGGTGCCTACAGAAAGCGCGGACTTGAAGCCGACAACGTCGTGGTGATGTGACTCGATCCATCACGGTCGCAACCTCGGTCCATCCGCCGGACGATCCCCGCATCCGCGTCAAGAGCATCGCCACGCTGGTTGATGCTGGCTGGGATGTCACCTACGTCTGCCAGGCTCCCGGTCCGGCAGATACCACAGGGTTTGAGGTCATGCTCCTCGACGGACCGCGAGCCAGACGCACCCTTGAGGCCTCCAGAGCCATCTTCGCCCTCGAAGCTGACGTCACCGTGGTGCACGATCCCGAGCTCGTACCGGCTGCAATCGCGCTCGGGAGCATGCGCGGCCGCAATCGGGTCGTATTCGATCTCCACGAGGATCTTCCGCGTCAGCTGATGACCCGGACGGCGAGCTCGCCCATTTTGCGACGACCCTCGGCGGTTGCATCCATGTGGATGCTCAAGGCCGCTGAACGTGCCTTGACCGTGACCCTGGCCGAGCCGAACTACAGCTGGGTGTTTGCAGACGAACACGAGGTGTTCGAGAACCTTCCCATTGCTGAAGGTCTGCCGCTCCGACGTGAGGACGCTACAGGCGTTGTGTATGTCGGCGATATCACAGCAGACCGAGGAGTTCCGCTCCTCGTCGAAGCCATGCGTCAGATCCCTGGTGTCCCGCTGACGCTCATCGGCAGATGCTCGCCACTGCTGGCGGCCCAGCTGGAGGCTTCCGCCGAGGCTGGTGGCGTACCGATGACCATGACGGGGTTCCTGCCATACCCCGAGGCTTGGGCGGTAGCCGCATCACACCAGATCGGGGTGTCGCCACTTCTGGATCGCCCGAACTACCGCGCATCGTTGCCGACGAAGATCGACGAGTATCGCTCTGTCGGTCTCATCGCGATCACCTCTGATCTGCCGGGCAGCCTT
Source organism: uncultured Acidimicrobiia bacterium (assembly GCA_905480055.1). Next base: position 5,500 of record CAJQOW010000008.1, on the reverse strand, counting down.
CCAGCGATAGAGGGGAGCGCGGCGGCAGCTTCATTCACAGCTGGCGACGCAGACGCCCTCGCTGCCGAGTTGCGATCGGCCCTCGATGACCCCCGGCGGCTCGCTGCAGCAACGACCGAGGCAGCTGATGTGCGACGTCGGAGGGCATGGAAGGGCGAGCGGTTCGCGGACTTCTACGAGAGGCTCGTCACGGCTTTCCAGTGAGAAACCCGATTCCCCAAGCAACATGCATCACACCCACGGCCGGGCCCGTGAGCAATGCGGCAGGATCCTTTGACCGCGCTGCCTCGTAGACGCCCACGGCCCCAAGGGCTGCGAGATAGGACCCAATGAAGCCAAGCCCCACTCGTCGCCTACGGGTCGCGGCGAGAACCACCGATCCTGCGAGCGCAGCCACGAGGATTGGGGGAGCTGCCTGACGAGCTCGGAGTGAGTCGGGGTACATCGCTATGACTTGGCGCTTCCAGGTGCCGTAGTCGTAGTACTGCCTCCAGAGCGATCCCAGTGTGGAGCGTGGCGTGTATTCAACTTCCAGGGAGGGATCGAGCCACACCTGCCAATCGGCGTTGTTCAGCCGGATATTGAGTTCGTAGTCCTGATTACGGACCAGGTTGGCATCGAATCCACCTACCTCGTCGAGCGCAGCACGGTCGAACACGCCGAGATACACGGTGTCGGTCGGGCCCTCCGGGCCTCCGCGATGGAACGTGGCGTTGCCCACGCCTGCACGATTCGTCATTGCGCGTGCAATCGCACGCTGGGTTGGAGTCACTCCTACCGCTCGCTGGATGCCACCCACATTGCCGGCTCCGGTCCTGGCGAGGGTCGCGACGGCGGTTGACACGTATGCAGACGGCAACACGGCATGGCCATCGCATCGCACGATGACGTCGCCTGAAGCTGCCGCGATCGCTGCGTTGAGACCTGACGGCGCCGTTCCGTTGGGGTTCTCCACGACAACGATGTCGTGCTGTGCCTCATAGTTGGCGAGGATCTCGCGAGTGCTGTCTGAGCTCTCCGCATACGCAACGATGACCTCGAGCGGTCCTTCATAGTCCTGGGCGAGGCACGCATCGAGGACGCGCCCGAGGCTCTGGGCCTCGTTGCGCACCGGCACCACGATCGATACAGGTGCCCCAATGGCGATCGTCATTGTGCCTCGCTCAGGCGTCGACCGTCCAGGTGGCCCTGGACCGGACCAGCTGTGCAAGGTCGCCAGGTCCCCTCGTCTCTTGGGCGGCGGCAATCTGGCTCTCCATCATGCGGCCATAGTCGGACTTGTCAACGTCGCGGAACACACCGAGCGGCGTTGGTCCATAGGGACCCTGCGAGATGCGGCTGAGTGCAAATGCTGCCGACGGGTTCGGTGAGGTGGCGTTGTGGACGTGGATGTTGTGACGCCCAACATCAGCGACCTCGACGATCCGTGCACCGTTGGCATCCACCTGCACGCCGTATTCGTCTTCCTCTCCGAAGATCACAGGCTCGCCGTCCTTGAGCCAGATCCGGTTCTGGTCCCTGGTCGACTTGTCGGTGAGGTCGAGGAACGCCTTGTCGTTGAACACGTTGCAGTTCTGATAGATCTCGAGAATCCCGGCACCAACGTTGTTGTGCATTGCGCTCAACATCTCGATCGTGTGGTTGCGGTCCATGTCGATGGTCCTCGCCACGAACGATGCCTCTGCCCCAAGGGCAAGGCTCACGGGGTTGAACGGCCTGTCGATCGACCCCATCGGGCTGGTCTTGGTCGTCTTCCCGATTTCCGAGGTCGGTGAGTATTGACCCTTGGTGAGCCCGTAGATCTGGTTGTTGAACAGGATGATATTCAGATTCACGTTCCGCCGCAGTGCGTGGATCAGGTGGTTGCCACCGATCGACAGTCCGTCGCCGTCACCGGTGATGACCCACACGGTGAGATCGGGATTCGCCGTGGCTACTCCCGTGGCGATTGCGGGTGCACGACCGTGGACGGTGTGCATCCCATACGTGTTCACGTAGTAGGGGAACCTGCTGGAGCAGCCGATCCCGGACACGAAGACGTGCTTCTCCCTGTCGATGTCGAGCGTCGCGAGGAAGCTCTGGACCGAGGCCAGGATCGTGTAGTCGCCACAACCTGGACACCAGCGAACCTCCTGGTCCGTCTGGAAGTCTGACCGCTCGTAGCGTGCTGTGTCGGTCATTCGGATTCCTCCCCGTCGAGGACTTCGTGGATTTTGCCCTCGATGTCTCGTGCCTTCATCGGAAGACCCTGGACCCGGTTGTAGCCGATGGTCGGCACCAGGTATTCGGCTCGGATCAGCCGTGACAGCTGGCCCATGTTGATCTCAGGTATCAGCACCCGGTTGTAGGAGGCAAGCACTTCCCCGAGGTTGGTCGGGAACGGATTCACATACCGAAGGTGTGCGTGGGCGACCTGCCTGCCGGACTTGCGGACACGGTTGACCGCTGTGCGGATGGCTCCGTAGGTAGAGCCCCATCCGAGCACGAGCAGGTCACTGCCTTCACCGTGGGTCTCGAGCTCTGGGATGTCCTGTGCGATGGCGGCGATCTTGCGCGACCGTACCTCGGTCATCGTCTCATGGTTGTCAGGGTCGTACGAGACGTTGCCGGTGGTCGCATCCTTCTCCAGGCCGCCGATGCGGTGTTCCAACCCTGCCTGCCCTGGAATCGCCCATGGTCTCGACAGGGTTTCGGGATCTCGCAGGTACGGCAGGAACTCTTCGCCTGGCTCCACGCTTGCGTAGGGGACCGAGATGTCGGGCAGGGCATCGACGTCGGGGAGCCGCCACGGTTCTGACGACGTTGCGATGTACCCATCGGTGAGCAGGATGACCGGCGTCATGTACTTCACGGCGATGCGGGCGGCCTCGAATGCGGCATCGAAGGCGTCAGAGGGCGAAGACGTCGACACGATGGGGAGCGGTGATTCACCGTGCCTGCCATACATGGCAAACATCAGATCTGACTGCTCGACCTTGGTGGGCAGACCGGTGGAGGGCCCGCCGCGTTGCACGTCGATCACAATCAACGGAAGCTCCATGATCAGCGCAAGCGAGAGGGTCTCGGACTTGAGGGCAAGACCGGGTCCCGACGTGCTCGTGATGGCAAGCCTGCCGGTGAACGCTGCACCCACGGCACTGCCGATTCCCGCAATCTCATCCTCGGCTTGGAACGTCTTGACGCCGAACGTTTTGTGGCGAGCGAGCTCCTCGAGGATGGTTGATGCGGGGGTGATCGGGTAGGAACCAAGGAAGAGGGGAAGCTTTGCCTTCTCCGACGCCGCAATGAGGCCCCATGCCGTGGCGGTGTTGCCTACTACGTTGGTGTATTCGCCGGGTGGGAGCTTGGCGGGCTGGATCTCATAGGTGTGGTGCAGTGCCTCGATGGTGATGCCGAAGTTGTATCCGGCCTTGAGAGCGGACATGTTGGCGTTCCCGACAGGGGAGTCCACGCCGAACTTGTTTCCGACCCATTCGACGACGGGGTCGAGCGGCCGCGTGTAGATCCACGACATCAGGCCGAGGGCGAAGAAGTTCTTCGAACGCAGCGTGGCCCGCCCCTTGACTCCAGAGTCCTTCACGGCCTCCTTGGTGAGGTCTTCCATCGGTGCCCCGATGACCTGATAGGCGTCGAGCGAGCCGTCCTCGAGTGGATTGGTGTCGTACCCAGCCTTTGCGAAGTTCCTCTCCTCAAAGGCATCCGTGTTGATGATCAGGAGGCCACCCTTGACCAGGTCGTGGAGGTTGGCCTTGAGCGCAGCAGGGTTCATGGCGACCAAACAGTCCGGGCTGTCACCAGGGGTGAGGATGTCCCAGTCAGCAATATGGACCTGGAACGACGACACACCGCCGATCGTCCCCTGTGGCGCACGAATCTCGGCAGGGAAGTTTGGCAGCGTCGCGAGGTCGTTGCCGAACAGCGCAGACGACGCCGTGAATTGCGTACCTGCGAGCTGCATACCGTCGCCGGAATCGCACGCAAATCTGATGACCACGTTCTCGATCTGCTCGGGAGCAGGCGGCTGCTCTGTCAAGGTCTCATCGGACACGGGTTGTTGACTCCTGTTTGGGGATATCGGGACTGATCTCCCGACGCATATGTGATGCCGGACACCCTTGTTCGAGCGGTGGCTTCGACATTGGGTCAGAGCATATTCGCCCGTGGGCGCATCGGCAGTCTTGTTTGGGTTCTATCAGGAAAAGAATATCGGCGGCGAGGTGACTGCTGTGACGTTCGCAGCCTCGAGTGCCGCTCCGATGGCCAGCAGATGGGCTTCTGACCACATGGTGCCGACGATTTGGATGGACATCCCTTGGCGGGGCGTGCCCGCTACCGGCATGGCCAGGGCGGGTGTCCCGATCCGATTGATCGGGGCGGTGAAGGTGGCAAGCGCTTCGCGGTGGGGCACCTGCCCTCCCTGCACCGACACTGTGTCCACTCCAATGGTCTTGGTCATCGATCCAACGGTTGGCGACAGCAGTGCGTCGAACCCGGACGACCTGAGCCGTGCAATCGTTGAGCGAGCTTGGGCTCCCCACCTCTGGGCTTCCAGGACGTCGCTGGTCGTACCTTCTGCCGCCTGACGAATTCTCGCGGCAACATCAACCCCGTAGCGTTCCGGGTGCGCGGCGAGCCTCGCACCGTGGACAGCGATGATCTCCGGTCCGATCGCCCGATACACAGCTGGTGGTGGGCTGAGTTCTGGTGCGTCGCTGGTCTCGACGGTGACGCCGATGTCCCGGCACCGCTCGACGAAGGTTGCCAGCCCTTCCGCTACTTCCTTGCTGTGGGATGACTTCAGCCACTCGCGTACCACGCCGACCTTCAGCGTTGCGACGTCGAGCGGTTGGGGACCTTCGACATCGACGACGGCACTCCAGGGATCCGCTGCATCATCTCCGGCCATGGAGAGGTAGGCGAGGGTCACATCGCTCACCGTCCGTCCGAGTGGGCCGACCGTGTCGAGAGATTCGACGAGGGGATAGACACCGGTGAGGGGAACTCTTCCGTGCGTGACCTTCAGGCCAACGATCCCGCACATGGCTGCCGGCACCCTGACGGAGCCGCCGGTGTCGGTTCCGATTGCGATGGGTGTGACCCCTGCGGCCACTGCTGCCGCGGATCCTCCGGATGAGCCGCCTGCCGAGGTCGAGGGGTCCCACGGGTTTCGCACTGCGCCGAACCACGGGTTTTCTGACGTGAACCCAAAGGCGAACTCGTGGAGGCCGGTGCGCCCGATGATCACGCCGCCAGCGGCGCCGAGCCTCCGAACGACGGTTGCCGAGTGCGTCGCCAGGCTGGAAGGGAAGGAGGACCCTGCGGTGTTGGGCATGCCGGCGTCGTCAATGATGTCCTTGAGGGCGATGGGCACGCCTGCGAGCGGTCCAGGGTCGATGCCAGATTCCACGAGCTTGTCAATCGCCTCGGCTCGGCGCATGGCACCAGAGGAGTCGATGAGCGTGAACGCATTGAGGTCGTCGTGGGACAGTCGCGCCGCATC
>CAJQOW010000007.1 GCA_905480055.1 uncultured Acidimicrobiia bacterium | reverse complement strand
TCGAAGGGCATCCGCCGTGCTGGCGAATGTGGTCCCCGACATCGACGCCACAATCGAGACCTCGTCGTCGACCTCCGTTCCATAGGAGGGAACAATCTTCCGCACCACGAGCGAGCCGATGACGTTGGCGCCCATCATGATGGCCCAACCGATGGCAATGCGCTTGAGAATCCTCATGACCGCAACCTACCAGCGTCACCCCGCGTAGGAATCAGATGACTGGGGTGGTCTCGTGGGCGGCACCCAACCCCCAACGCTGGACAGCAGCCACGGCGATTGCCACGATCGCGATACCGATCCACTGGACCGGTTCCAGCTGCTGGCCGAGCAGAAGAACGGCGGCGACGGCTGCGATCGGTGGTTCTGCGGTGGCGACGATCCCGACCACGCCGGACGAGGCCATTGAGAGCGCGATGAACTCGACGACAAAGGGAACAGCTGTTCCCAGGACACCCACCACGAGGAGCTGGAGCCAGACGTCCGACGCTTCGGAGAACGGGTAATTCCACCAGGGAAGGACGACGGCCCAGAACACGGACGCGAAGGCGAAACCCCACGCGGCGAGCGTCGATGGCTTGTACTGCTCCGAGAGGTGTTCCCCGTAGACGAGGTAGCACGCGAAGAGCACGGCAGACGCGAGACCGGCGGCGAAACCGGCCATGTTGGTGATCGATCCGGTCCACGCACCCGTGACCAGGCCGACACCAAAGACCGCTGCGACCGCAGCCACCCAGGCGAGCGGCCCGATGTGCTCCCTGGGAATCAGTGCCAGCCACACGAGCACGAAGATGGGTGCAAGGAACTGCACCGTCGCACCAGGTCCAACGCCGAGAAGGTCGAGCGCCCAGTAGAACGTCACGTTCACCAAGGCAAGGTTGAGACCGAGCAGGGCAAGCTTCCACCATGGACCGGTCGGTTTGAGGGCTCCCCGACTGGCAGCCCAGCCGAGTAGCAGCACCGCTGCGATCATCGACCGGGCCTGAGCAACATGTGCAGGCGAGATGGTGTCGAAGACACCGCCTGCCACCGCACCCGAAATACCGAAACAGGCCGCTGCGAAGAGGGCGAGCAGGGCACCCGAGGTTGAACGGCCAGGAGACATCATGCGAGCCTACGTGAGGGCGGGGTTCGTACAATCGTGATCGGTGCAACCAATGGGGTGCGCTCCGGGTTCTTCAGGATGTGGAAACGTTGACCAAGACAACCGATCAGGACATCGCGGCGCTACTCGTCGATGATCTCGACCGAGGGTTCGTCGCAATGGTTGAGGCGTATCAGGCAGGGATCTACTCGGGTGCGCTTCGGCTGCTGCGCAGGCCCCAAGATGCAGAGGATGTTGCACAGGAGGCCTTCCTCCGTGCATACCGGTCACTCGAGTCATACGACGTGGATCGCATCTGCTCGATGCGACTGCGGCCCTGGCTCTGGACCATCGCACTCAACATCTGCCGGAATCGATGGGCACGTTCGAAACCGACAGCTCCGCTCGATGCCGCTGGCCCGCTGGCCTCGGCAGACACCGAGCCGATGGATTCGACGATGTGGGCGGCCAGATTCGCCAATCTCTCGGACGCGCAACGGACAGCCGTGGTCCTGCGGCATGTGGTCGACCTACCCGTCGCAGAAATTGCAGAGATAACCGAACGTCCGGAGGGAACCGTCAAGGCGGATATTTCCCGGGGGCTCAGCCGCTTGCGGACATCCATGGAGGGTGAGGGAACACCATGACCGACATCGAACACACACTGCGCAACCTCAACGTCGACCCGCCGGAGGGCCTCGCCGACGGCACGACCTACGCGGTCGGAGCAACCGATCACGCCGTCCTCACGGATAGCCCAATAGGCGCCGTGTGGGTTTCCTGGAGCGTGAAGGGCCTCACCGGCGTATCTCCGAGGTTCGCATCAGCAACGATCGGCGATTTCATGGACCTACATCGTCGCCTCGTTCGTGAGGCTTCGCATCTCCCGAACGACTTGGAGGATGCCGTGACAGCAGGCCTCCGGGATGGGGATACGGTCGGCCTCCCCATCGACCTCAGGGGAGTCCCGGAGTTCCAGCAAGCTGTACTGAGCACCTGCGCCACCATCCCGCCGGGTGTCGTCCATCCCTACGGTTGGATCGCTTCGGAGATCCGCAATCCGGGTTCCGTGCGTGCGGTGGGCACCGCCCTCGGGCGCAATCCCATCCCCCTGCTCATCCCCTGCCACCGAGTCGTCAAGTCCGACGGTTCCGTGGGCAATTACGCCTTCGGCCCCGAGCTGAAGCAGCAGCTCTTGGTCCGCGAGGGAGCACTGTTGGCCTGAGGAGACTAGGAGCTGCAGAGCCGTGAGCCATGATTGATGCCGCTTCCCATCGATCTGTCAGTTCCGGGTTTCGTCGGACGCTGGGCGATTAGCGTTGCCGGCGTGGGCCTTCATGCCGATGAATTCGTCGTCGACCAACCACCATCGGTGGCACCGTCCGGAGCGACGAAGTCGCCCTCGTCAAGAAATCGAACATCTTCCTGTCACTGTTCCTCGCCTCCTGGCCAATACATGGGCAGGGAGACAAGGAGAAGGTGATGGATCCCGCCGCCGAG
>CAJQOW010000006.1 GCA_905480055.1 uncultured Acidimicrobiia bacterium | reverse complement strand
CACGGCGGTGCGAACCAGCGTGGTGTCCGCCGTCGTCGACGGGTGCCAGCACCACCCCAGATAGGGCGCCTGCACGCTGGCCGCGACGGCTCGGCACGCGGACACTGTGATCCGTACACTCGTCGACCGGAGGAGACCCATGCCCATCTCCGTGTTCCTCGCTGATGACGACCTCATCGTGAGGGAAGGCGTCAAAGCGTTGCTCGACCTCGAGGAAGATCTCGATATCGTTGGACAAGCCGCCGACTACGACGGCTTGGTCGCTGGCGCCGAGTCGACGAATCCGAACGTCGTCGTTACCGATATCCGCATGCCTCCCGACTTCTCCCGCGAAGGGATCGAGGCAGCCAAGGAGGTGCGCAGGCGTCACCCTGGAACAGGCATCGTGATCTTGTCGCAGTTCGACGATCCCGACTATGCCATCGCCCTACTGTCGGACGGAGCCGCCGGTTATGCGTACCTCCTCAAGGACCGTGTCGGGGAAGGGGACCAGCTCGCCACTGCAGTGCGCGAGGTCGCTGCGGGGGGATCGGTACTCGACCCGAAGGTCGTCGACGGACTCACCACACCCGTTCGCCGGGACGCGACGCTCTCGCCAGTGGAGGAGGAACTCCTCCAGATGGTCGCCGAGGGACGCACCGTCAACGCCATCGCCGCACACCTCAGAACTACGCCCACGGCAGCCAACGCCGCGATCGAGGATCTCTTTCGGCAACTTGCACAGGGCCTCACGTCCGGGAGCTCAGACAGTCTGCGCCGCTTGCGCATGCTCCAGAAGGCGATCGTCGACCGCAAGGAACAGGGCGAATCACTCAGCCGCCTCCTCCCTGGAGGCGTCGCCGCCCAGATCATCGACGGTGGCCGGCTACCGGGCGAGACCGAGGAACTGGTCGTCACCGTGTTGATGTCCGACATCCGCAGCTACACCACGATCGCCGAACATACCGACCCCTCGGTGCTCGCCGTCCAGCTCAACGAGCACCGTGGCGCGATGAACCGGGCCATCCTCGGGCACGACGGAACCGTCATGCAGTTCGTGGGAGACGCCGTGATGGCGGTCTTCGGTGCGCCGGTTGCCCAGAAGGACCATGCAGCGCTCGCCGTGCAAGCGGCCGCAGCGATGCACGCAGCGCAACACGACCTCAACGCCCAGTGGCTCACCGAGGGCAAGGAGCCCTTCGGGCTCGGGATCGGCCTGTCGACCGGCCTGGTGGCCGCCGCTCTCCTCGGATCAGAGGAGCGCCTCGAGTACACCCTCGTCGGGGACACCGTGAACCTCACGCAACGCCTTCAGGGGTGGGCCGAACAAGGCGAGACGGTGCTGAGCCAGCCGACGTGGGACGCGCTCGTCGACCGTCCCGAAGCCGACGAGCTGGAGGCGTCGCTGGTCAAGGGCAGGGACACGCCGGTTGCGGCTTACCGATTCCCGAGGAGGGCAGCATGAGCGCGGCGAAGCGCCAAGTGACCGCCGCCTGGCTCATCGCCGCTTCCGTTGCCCTCGCAGCCGTGGGACTCGAGATCGCATATCGAGTCCAAACGGAGAACGCCACACTTTCGCTCGGTGACTTCCTGTGGACCTTCTTGCCTGTTCCGTTCGCCGCCCTCGGGGCGCTGATCGTCTCCCGGCAGCCGGGGAACCGCATCGGCCTAATCCTGATCGCCATCGGAGCAGGAATGACCCTCAGCAATCTGAGTGACGCCGTGTTCTTCTTCATCGGTGAACCGCCGAGCATCATGTCGCCGGCGCTCTTCGCTGCCCTCTGGTACAACAACTTTGCGTGGGCGACGTTCTTCTTCCCGATGTTCCTGTTGCTCTACGTGTTCCCCACCGGGTCTTTGCTCTCCCGACGTTGGAGGTGGGCACCCCGTCTGGCCCTGGCCCTCTTCGGACTCCTCGTGGTGAGCTCGCTCGTAGCGGAGGAGATCGGGCCGACGTCCGAAGCCTGGTACGTGGAGAACCCGATCGGGTTCGTCGGGGCCGACGCTTTCGGGCCAGTGTTTCTGATGTTCCTCGTCGGTGTGTTCGTCCTGCTCGGCGGAGGAGCTGTTGCCATGGTCGTGCGGTACCGGAGGGCACAAGGCGCCGAGAGGGAACAGATCAAGTGGGTGCTCTTCGGCTTCATCGTGTTCGCCATGGCGTGGGTGATCGCCTTCCTCCTGGAGTCGTGGGGCTCGGGCATCGTCGGACTCCTGTTGGTCCTGGGCGTCAGCGTGATTCCCGTGGTCATCACCATCGCCGTTCTGAAGTATCGCCTCTACGACATCGATGTCGTGATTTCCAAGACGGTGACGTTTGGGGTGTTGGCTGCGTTCATCACGGCCGTGTATGCGGTGATCGTGGTGGGTGTTGGATCGTTGGTGGGGAGTGGAGACGAGCCGAATCTGGCACTTTCCATCACAGCGGTGGCGGTTGTGGCGGTGGCGTTCGAGCCGGTGCGTCGGCGGGTGCAGCATTGGGCGAACGTGCTCGTCTATGGCAAGCGCGCGACGCCGTATGAGGTATTGAGTAATGCGACCGCGCAATTGTCGGATACGAGTGATCCCGATGAGGCCATGGCCGGGGTGACGCAGCTGGTTGTCGACGGGACGGGCGCAGTCGAGGCGGTGTTGTGGCTCAAGGTCGGGGAGATGATGTATCCCCGTGCGTCGTCGCCCATGAATGCAGCGGGAGGTTTGGGTCCGGTGTCGAGCAACGACCCGGTCGCGGCAATACCGGGTGATCGCGTGGTCGCGGTACGGCATCGCGGCAATGTGCTCGGGGCGTTGAG
>CAJQOW010000005.1 GCA_905480055.1 uncultured Acidimicrobiia bacterium | reverse complement strand
TCAAGGATGCGGTGAGCCTCGCCACCACCCCCGCATTCCTGGTGGTCGACCACGTCGAGGATCCACGCAACATCGGCGCAGCAGCCAGATCCGCACACGCCGCCGGTATGACAGCACTGATCGTGTCGGATCGCCGGAGCGCTCCACTCGGAGCAACCGCGTTCAAGGCAGCTGCCGGAGCGCTCGAGCACCTCCCAGTCGTGGTCGTTTCCTCGATCCCAGAAGCGCTGAAGCGGCTCGGGAAGCTCGGTGTGTGGACGGTTGGCCTCGACGGCGAAGCCGAGACCTCCCTGCTCGGTCTGGATCTGCTCGATCGCTCGGTAGCGCTGTGTATCGGCGCAGAAGGCGCCGGTCTGTCCCGCCTCGTTGCAGAACGCTGCGACGTCCTCGCAACCATCCCGATGGTCGGTGATGTAGAAAGCCTCAATGCATCCGTCGCATCAGCCCTCGCCTGCTTCGAGGTCGCTCGGGTCCGCGGCTGGGTATCCTGACCGCTCTGCTGGCGTAGCTCAGTTTGGCCAGAGCAGCCGCCTTGTAAGCGGCAGGTCATGGGTTCGAGTCCCATCGCCAGCTCCGTTTTGTTTCGAGTGCATGATGTGTGGTGTCCTGCGCTTCCGCTTGGACCTTTCATCGCCTGTGGGCTGGGTCCAGTCGCGCCGTGGTCGGAGACCTCCACGTGTTGGGGTTTGGGGTTTTTGGTCATGGGTTCGAGTCCCATCGCCAGCTCCATAGGGCTCGCTTTGCGAGCCGTACCTGGTATCTGGTACCGAGTATCTGGTACCGAGCTCCGTCGTCCCATCCGTTCGCGGCTCATGGCTCGCTCACCGGTACTCGGACCTTTGCTCGATGTTCCGCCTGGATCTTGCGCGTGTGCAATTGTGTCCTGACTCCCTCGCCCAGCTGTGCTGGGGGAGGGGGCCAGCCCTTTGCGTTTGGTTTCTCGGTTGCAGGTGGTTGGTGTGCTGAGGCGCGCTAGCTGGCCATTGGTTGGCCCCCTCTGCCCTGCCGGGCATCTCCCTCGGCGGAGCCGGGGGAGAGGATGCAGTGAGCGCCGTCGTCCCATCAGACCGTGGCCCGCGGCCCACGGCCCACGGCTCACGGACGATCGGTCCACCTCCCATGACTCATGACTCACGGCCCGCGGCCCGCGGCTCACGGCTCGCGGCTCATAGCCCATGGCTCACCTACCGAAGCCTCGGATCGATCCGAATTGCCTGATGGCGCTGGAAGTTGGGCGGGGTGCAATACACTCGATGTATGGCCGAACGCGATCTGGGTTACCTCGTACGACGGGTGGGCATCTTCTCCTGGTCAATGATCGGGGTGTTGATCCTCATCATTGTCACCTTCGTCATCATCAACGAGGGTCGGATCATCCTCGCCCCGCTGTTCCTGGCCATCGTCGTGATCGTGATCCTGAACCCGTTTGTGTCATGGCTGCAACGCAAGGGGTTGCCGCGCCTGGTGGGAACCCTCTTCGCATTCGTGGTATCCCTTGCTGCGGTTGCTCTTGTCGCGGTGGCATTGCTTCCCTCAGTGGTGGACCAGGCACAGGGGCTTGTCGAGGAGTTCCCGCAGCTCTACGACGACACTGCCCAGGACGCCGTCAACGCCCTCGACTCACTCGGGTTCGAGAATGTCACGATCTGGAACTACGACCAGATCGTCGACTATTTGAATGATCCAAAGAACAGGGACACCATCGTGACCCTGGCACTCGACAGGTTGGGATCCGTGACCTCTGGCATATTCGAGTTCATCCTCGTATTCCTGGTCGGGCCGGTGCTGGCGTTCTACTTCCTCATCGACCTGCCCAATGTTCAGAATCGGCTTCTGGGTGTTGTCCCAGAGAGCCGGAGGCCCGAGGTCGCCCACGTCGGCAATCAGCTGAACGTCGCGCTTGGTGGCTTCCTGCGTGGCCAGATGCTCGTGGCGTTCATTGTCGGCGTGATGTTGTCGTTCGGGTATTGGCTCATCGGGCTGGAGTTCTACCTCCTGATCGGACTCATCGGTGGTCTGCTCAACATCGTGCCATTCCTCGGCCCCTGGGTCGGAGGTGCGCTCGGTGTTGTCATTGCCCTGACCACGGCGGACCTCACTACGGCGTTCTGGGCGGTTGTGGTCGCAGTCATCGTCCAGCAGATCGACAACAACTTCGTATCGCCAACGGTGCTGCGTGCAACGGTGCAACTCCATCCGGCAGTCACCTTGCTTGTGCTGATCCTTGCTGGTGCGCTTGCCGGGATCTGGGGTGTGATCATCGCGGTGCCGCTCACGGCTTCCATCCGAATCCTGCTCGGCCACTGGTGGCGAACTCGTGTGCTTGGCCAGACCTGGGAGGAGGCGTCGCATGCCATGTTCCAGGAACCCGAACCGGGTCGGTTGCGGCGTACCGGTGAAATCCCTGTCACGGTGGACGACTCTGACGTCCGGGACCCCGACTGAGGCAACAGACCCATGACCTTCTATGACTGGGCGGTCATCGCGATCGCTGTTGCATTCTTGATTCGTGGGTGGCGCAGGGGTGCCATTCGCGAAGCCATCGATATTGCGCTACTGCTGTTTGGCACCATCGTGGTGTTCCGGCTGTCGCCGATGGTCGGAAGCATCGTGTCTGGCATGGCCAATGTCCCGTACGAGGTCGGACGGGTAGTCGGTGGGGGTTTGATCTTCCTCGTGCTCGTGGTGGGATCGATGCTGCTCGGCAGGGTCGTTGCCACCGCCCTCCACGTCGTCCCCGGCGGACGTAGCATCGATCGGTTTGGCGGATCAGCGATCGGGTTGGGCTATGCCGTGATCGCTGTGGTGCTTGGGACGACGTTGCTCTCCGCAATGCCGCTTCCGGCCTCCGCAAGAGGAGCTGTTGATGACGCAATCGCCGGGAGCCCTGTCGGTTCCGTGGTCTCCGATCCGACGGGTCCGATTCAACCTGCCGTGACGTTGACGAGCGGCGAGGGCGTGCTCACCTCGGTGATCGCAGTTCGCGAGGCAGTTGGTGAACGTCTCGTCGCAGGAACAATCCCGATCCCATTTCCTGCTCCGGATCGCTCCGAGTTCTCCCCTTCACAGGCAACGGCACAACAGGTCTTCGACGAGGTGAACCGAGCGCGCATCTCACACGGTGTCGATCCTCTCGCGTGGTCACCCGACCTTGCGATCGTCGCGGTGTCCCGAGCGAGCGGCGTGTATGCCTCAGGGCTGCTGACACTCGACGATGACCTTGCCGAAGCTATGAAGGCCGCTGGCATCCCAGGCACGATCAGTAACAACCTCGTGGTCATGGGAGCCTCTGCAGATGGTCTTGCTGAGGCGATCATCTCGACCGACCCGTACCTCGCGATGGTCACCGATCCTGCCTTCCGCAAGGCTGGCATCGGGGTGATCGAGGGCCCCTACGGTCTCGTTTCCGTTCAGGTGTTCTCAGGCTGATCACCGGACGACTCAGGTGAGTCGCCATCAGCATCGGGAGCATCCGTTTCCGCCTTCGGAGCCTCCTGCGACGAATCGGCGCTTGTTCCCTCATCGGCAACATCTTCGGCCACAGCGACACTCTCATCGACCAACGTGTCGTCGGCCGACGGTGGCGTGTCAGTCTCGCCGGCGGCAACGGAGGCTGCAGTGTGGGAGGCCGCCGCCTCGTCCACCGCTGACTGTGATTGACGTCTGCTCATCACGATGGCCGCCACGACAGCGATGACGCCGATCAGGAGGAGGCCGACGAGGATGATCAGTGTCCAGTTGGCAGCGCTCGACCCAAACGTCGATGCCGCCGTGATCTGTGTCGACCCTGTGAAAGGAACTTGCCATACGAGCGTGCCGTCTGAGCGCACGACATCGGCGTTGTGCTCTGTCACCTCGCCAGGCATCGTGACGACAACGTTCGCAGAGAAGAAGTCCTCGGTCAGCGCAGCGGGATCGATTCCAAGGTCGCCGAAGCCTTCACCACCGAGTTCTCCCACATCTTGGGCGGATAGGGTGGCATTCAACGTGGCACCCGAGTCATCGAACTCATACGAGAAGGACGAGAAGGTACCGAGTTCAGCAGAGTTCTCTTGGAAGTTGGAGATGTCATCCACAGTGGACGCGACGCCGACGTAGGTCATGTCACCATCGGTTCGTTCGATGGCTACAACGTCGTCGCCAAACGTCGGAAGATCGGAGAAGAGCTCGTCCGGAGCTTGTCCTGAGTCCTCCAGCAGTGCTGCGAATTCCTCGTCGTAGCCGATCTCGGCGCCGACGAGCGCTGAACCGTCTTCCTCGATTTCGAGGATGATGTTGGACTCGACCCTGCAGCCTGCAAGGACGATGGTGAGCAGTGCTACGAGCAACAAGAGTTTGCGCATGAGTCCCTCCGGTTCGTGCTTCGATGGTAGGCGGTATCTTTGAGGAGTCGGCCCATTGGGAGCCAGCCTTGAGCGACACAGAACCAACACCAACCCTGCGAAGTGCATTCGTCGATGCCTACCCGACGTATGTGGCGACCCTGCTCACCAATAGGGGCGTGCAGATGGACGTGGTCATTGCAGATGCCATTGTGGAAGGCACTGCGGTTCTTGATGGTCTCCTGACGACATTTGAGCAGACACCGCTGCTCGACCAGCGAGTCAGCCCACTGGAACTGTTCAGGGAGGCATTGAGGCCGGTCGACCGAGCTTTGGCAGCCGCAGGCGTCCCTGTTCCTCCTGATGCCCACGCGATCGCTGTGGCTCCATGGGACCGGTATGCGCTTTCGCCGGGGTCATCCCAGGTGCTTGGCGCTCAAGCCCATGACGCACATCTCCGGTGGGCCGTGACGAAAGCGAGTGCCGCCGGGCCCGCAGTTCTCGCGCCGCGGGCTTTCGTTGCCTCGGGCGACCAGTCGCCAGCGGGTGTCGCAGCGGCTGTCGAGTCGGTCGGATACCGGGTGGTTCGTGATCTGTCGCCAGGTACGGCGCTGGCGGTGATCGCGTCATCAGTGCCGGAGGCCCATTCCCTGGTGTCCGAAGCCGTCGGCCTCGATGTGCACACCGTTGTATATGGGGAAGTCGACGACCTCGAGACGACGGGCCTTCGCGCCCTTGGAGCCTCCACCGTTGTCACAGGCTCACGGCTCATGCTTGCTCCCGAGGACGTCCTTCCATCGATCGCGTGAGGATCAGTCCCGATAGGCTGCAGCAAACGCAGCGGTCATGTACGCAGCCAGCCCATCGCCAGTTTCGTTGATGGAGTCTGCGAACCGCTGGTCGGCGCTGTACATCTCACCAAGGCCAGCATGGATCTGTGGCGTGCAGTCGTAGAACCATCGAGAGATGTGTGCGCGG
>CAJQOW010000004.1 GCA_905480055.1 uncultured Acidimicrobiia bacterium | reverse complement strand
GAGATCCAGGCGCAGTGGTACGACCCGAACTACTGGACCGGCATCCAGGCCATGGCCGACCCCATCGATGTCATGATCGAGGCGTTCAACGAACGGATCGATGCGTCGTAGCTGGTCGCAAGCTCCGCCCCTCGCCCGGCTCGGTGGCTGACATCACTCGTCGGAGACCAAACTCGTCTCCGGCGGGGCGTCAGGGTCACCGAGCCACAGATAGAAGCGATGGAAGAGTTCTCGCGTGATGATCAGGGCCAGGACGAGGACGATGACTTCCAAGAGGTGGCCGAGTTCGACATGGTCACCGAACACCAGGTCGACAACCTCGAGGATGAAGAGCTTCCCGAGGAAGAGGATCGCAAACAGCGATACTGCTCCGGCAATCCTGAAGAACGCTCCTTCCTTGGCGGCAAAGAACCCATGCACCCTGTGCTCGAAGCCGAGCACGAGGTCGAGCAGGATCTTCAGGAGGACTGCCGTGAGGACGGAGATCGTGAACGAGTCGATAACCGCGTTGTCAACGTACTCGACGAACAGGTTCAGCACGATGGTGTAGATCAGGACGTCGGTCGTCCACGACAAGTACACCGACTGTCGTGTGGTGATGACCACATCGCGGGTCTCAGTCCACTTCTTCACCTTCGTACACCTCCCTCACGAATGCATGTGCAGCGGCTGTGGCAACGATAGCGCCGGGGCCTGCCGTCGCATGTGCGATCCCTCGGCTCTCCGAGTGCACACGGTGTCCTCCAACCGTTTACTGTTGGGAGTGCACACAAACGGAGGAATTCGTGGATTCGGACGGCACGGGGAACTATGAGGTCCTTGACGAGGTCAAGGCTGACCATGTGACCATCACACAGGGCGGAGCAGCGATGGTCGAGGCTGAGTCCGTCGAGGTCACGCAAGGCGGCATCCAGGCGGCTCAAACGGGAAGCCTGAGCATCAACCAGGGCGGCGCAATGATCGTCGAGACGGAATCGGCCGACCTGTCGATGTCCGGAGCTGGACTGCTGAGCGCCGACAAGGTAGAAATGAAGTCGGCAGGGGCAGGAGTCGCCATCGCTGACACGCTCGTCGCCGATGACAACACCACCATCGGGTTTCTCTTCGCAGGCACGATCGAGGGCCAGCCCAAGGTGAAAGTAGACGCCAGGGTCGCTGCGGCGTTTGGGGCGGGCCTCGGCATTGCGCTCTTCCTTCTGCGAAGGATCGTCGGCAAGAAGTGAACGCGGACCGCCAGCGACAAGCGCTCGCGGTAGGCTCGAAGCCATCAAACGGGGGATGAAACTGTCCAACGAATAATCGTCGTCGCCAATCGATTGCCCGTCTCGTGGGACGGTGACCAATGGGTCACGAGCCCCGGAGGACTCGTCCGGGCACTGCGGCCCGTCCTCCAGAATGCCGAAGGCGCGTGGGTCGGATGGCCCGGGATCCCTGACCTTGATCCGCCGCCGTTTCTGCACGATGGGATCTATCAGAAGCCCGTCGCCCTGAGCGAGGAAGAGGTTGACAGCTTCTACTACGGCTTCTGCAACGGCACCTTGTGGCCGCTGTACCACGATGCCATCGTCGCTCCCGAATTCCACCGACACACATGGAAACCATACGTTGAGGTGAACCAGCGCTACGCCGACGAGACCGCCGAAGTCGTCAACCCTGGCGACATCGCATGGGTGCAGGACTACCAGCTCCAGCTTGTGCCGGCGATGTTGCGCCGAAAGGTGCCGGACCTCACCGTTGGCTTCTACCTGCACATCCCGTTTCCTCCCATCGAGGTGTTCGCACGGCTTCCCTGGCGCAAGCAGATCCTCGAGGGCCTCCTCGGTGCCGATGTGATCGCCTTCCAGACCCGTCAGAGCGCGGACAACTTCGCACGGGCCGCCCGCCGCATCGCCGGCGCCGAGGCCATCGGCAGGAGGGACCTTCGGTGGAACGGCCGACCCGTTCACCTCCAGCCTGCGCCGATCGCCATCGACACAGCAGAGTTCGAGCGGATGGCTCTCTCAGAGCCCGTGCAGCAGCGGGCTGCCGAGATCCGCGCAGAACTCGGCGATCCCGAGCATGTCATCCTCGGCATGGATCGCCTTGACTACACCAAGGGCATCGACTTTCGCCTCAAGTCCTTTGCTGGCCTCCTCGAGGACGCGCCTTCCGACCGCCACACGTACGGCTTCATACAGGTTGCGGTCCCCAGCCGAGAGCAGGTGCCGGCGTACCAGCAGCTGCGGAACGACATCGAGCAACTCGTTGGAAGGATCAACGGCGACTACGGCGATCCCGGATGGACCCCGGTCTCCTACCTCTACCGAACTCTGCCATTCGAAGAAGTCATCGCCCTCTACGTGGCGGCCGACATCATGCTCGTAACACCCCTGAGAGACGGCATGAACCTGGTGGCCAAGGAGTACGCGGCGTGCAGACTCGACGACACCGGCGTCCTCATACTCAGCGAGTTCGCAGGCGCCGCCGAGCAATTGAAGGCAGCCCTCATCGTGAACCCGTACGATGTGAACTCCGTGACCGCAACCCTCGAATACGCAGCTGACATGGCAATTGCCGAGCAGAAACGTCGTATGAGGCGCCTCAGGCGCGAGGTCAGACGGTCCGATGTATTCGGATGGGCACGTGATTGCCTCGCAATACTGGAGGATGTGTGATCAGCCCCGAACTCGCAGATGCCTTGATCGCTTCGGCTTCATCCGAGAGGTTGCTCGTGGCTTCCGATTTCGACGGAACGCTCTCCCCGCTCGTCGACGACCCGCTGGCCGCTGCTCCGCAGCCGGGTGCCATTGCAGCAATCTCGGCGATCGCGGCTCTCGAACGCGTTGACGTCGTGATTGTCTCGGGCCGGTCCTTTGAAGTGCTCACCGAACTCACCGGTGCTCCTGATGGGGTCCGCCTCATTGGAACGCATGGAGCCCAGCTGGAGGGTGAACCCCTGCCGGACGACATCCGAACCGACGTCGTGTCCATGACGCGTGCGCTCGCTGCGGTCGCAGACGAGTTTGACGGTGCCTTCCTCGAATCCAAACCCGTCGGAGCGGCATTGCACTACCGGAACGCCTCCGATCGTGCGGGTGCTGCCGAGGCCGCCATACGGGTTGGGGAACGATTCGGAACTCGCGTGCTCAAGGGCAAGGAAGTCGTGGAGCTTGTCGTTGGCGAAGGAAACAAGGGAACCGCGATCGATGGCATCCGCCGACGCGAGGGATCCGACGCCATTGTGTTCTTCGGTGACGACATCACCGACGAGGACGTATTCGAGATGCTGGGAGCCGACGACGTTGGGGTGAAGGTGGGGCCGGGCCCGACGGCCGCGGAGTTCCGAATTCCCGATCCCGCAGCCGTGGTCGAGGCCATAGAGATGCTCCTCGCTGCTCGAAACCTGCCTGCTGACGGCTGACGCCCGCCTCAGTCGATCAACGACGGACGTCTGCCCAAGGTGCTTCGTATGCCCGCAAGTGGCACCGATGCCAGCCACGGTCGGTTCACCAGATCCCAGTGCATTTCGCGCAACGATCTGGCGACGGCAAATGCATTCAACAGCGCATCTGTTGCGGACGACTCGTCCGGAAGCAACGGCGAGTCTTCCATCGTGGCGAGGTAGCTCGTGACGAACGAACCTCCCACAGCGCGTGACCACCAGGCCGCCCACGCCTTCCGGGCCTTCGAACCTTCAAGTGCGGTGGACATCGCGAGATAGTCGATGGAGCGCAGCATCTGGGCAACATCACGCAGAGCGGACCCGCGCAGTCTGCGCTCGCTGACCGGACGCGTATGGTCGCCGGAGAAGTCTTCGATCACGAACTCCCCGTTCGTCATGTAGACCTCATCGAGGCGGTAGTCACCGTGGACCCTGATACGAGAGCCGGTGACTGCTTCCCTCCTGATGGGGTCCAGCCATTCGAGGATGTCGCGCTCAGCGCCCACGATGTCCCGCACCGCCGCCTCGATGTCCGGACCGGCACTCCCTGCATGTCGATTGATGGCCCTGAGCTCCTGACGCACGCCTGCCCGCTGCGACTGGTAGAGCGACTGCTGATAGTGATGTGAGAATGCCTCAGGGCGGATATCGGGATCCTCGCTCAATGATCCGAGCGCAAGATGAAGCTGCGCTGTTGTCTCGCCGAGCCTTCCTGCGAGCTCCAACGCCCCTGCCAGCTCGTCCGGCCGGGGAAGGTGGTTCGCGACCGCAGCCGTGGATGACCAGTACCCGTCCTCGGGCTCTGACTCGGGCTCCTCACCGTCGACTGCATCGAGCCACGCACCGCACAACTCCCCGAACGCTGTCATGGCGCTCGAGGCCGCATCGAAGGATTCCTGGAGGACCGCGACGGTGTACGACTCCCCTGACTGGTACTCGAGCGACCCGTACACGTCGGAGAGGTTCTCGTACCCCGACCGTTCGGTGAGGAAGCGCCTGAGTTCGAGGTCCGGATTGATGCCGGGCTCGATGTGGCGGAAGAGCTTGATCACCGGGCCATCGAGATAGTTGATGTAGGTCTCGCCACGTTCGTTGGTCGTGACCCTTGATTCCACATCCAACGACGGTTCCAGATCGAGCGGGGTGAACCCGGTCGTACAGAACAGCGAACCAGCCTCACCCAGCAGCGTCTCGCCGACGAGGATGGCACTCAGCATCCTGGCGCGGAAACGGCTATCGGCGAGACCGTCATAGAGCACACCGTCCACGCCCTCACGTCGAATGCGTGAGATGAGGTTGCCATTCTCCAACGCAAGCCTGTCCTCTTCGAAGGAAATTGCGAGAGGAACGACGTAGAGATCGTCAGTACCCGAGGGATGCTCGACCTTCACGATGGCCATCCACATGTTCGCATCCTGCTCGCCAGGGGTGACAGGGATGAGGTCCAGTACGCTCGTCTGACCGCGGCGGGGCATGCGTCCGCTGATCCAGGGTTGCAGCGCTATGTATCGGCGCACCGCATCCACCAGTGGTCCGTCGGTACCGAACGCCGCCTCCAGGGGCCCAGAGATCTCGATCACATCGTCGTCATGGGTCTCGTTCTCATCTGCGCCGTCGATCATCAGCCAATAGAACCCGTATGGCCCCAACGAGAGTGGGTACCCGTGGTCCCCGATGGCGGGAAAGTCGGTTCTTCCCAACATCTCAATCGGCTCGAGACCGGCAAAGCGATCGAGATCGAGTTCGACGAACTGGGCATGGTGGCTGAGGTTCGCAACGATCAGGATCGTCTCGCCCTCACCCTCGCGCAGATAGGCGAGCACCTGCTCATTGTCTGGAGCCAGGAACTCGATCGTACCGCGGCCGAACACTGGGTGTCGCTGGCGTCTACGGATCATGTCCCGAACCCACCACAACAGCGAGTTCGGATTGGCATGCTGCGCATCGACGTTCACCGTCTCGTAGTGGAATTGCGGATCCACCACGACAGGCAGATACAGGGACTGCGCATTCGCCATGGAGAAGCCAGCATTGCGGTCATTGCTCCACTGCATGGGCGTGCGCACGCCGTCGCGGTCCTCGAGGAAGATGTTGTCTCCCATGCCGATTTCATCGCCGTAGTAGATGACGGGCGTGCCCGGCAGCGACAGCAACAGGTTGAACAGCAGCTCGATGCGTCGCCTGTCGCCCTCGAGTAGGGATGCGAGGCGGCGCCGGATACCCAGGTTCAGCCGTGCCCGGCGATCCGGCGAGTAGACCCGCCACATAAAGTCGCGCTCCTCCTCCGACACCATTTCGAGGGTGAGCTCATCGTGGTTGCGCAGGAAGATGGCCCACTGGGCGTCTTCGGGTATCGGTGGCGTTTGCTCGAGGATGTCGATGATCGGGAGGCGGTTCTCTCGTTGGAGGGCCAAATACAGTCGAGGCATCAACGGGAAGTGGAACGCCATGTGGCATTCGTCCCCGTCTCCGAAGTACTCGACAGCGTCCTCTGGCCACTGGTTCGCCTCCGCGATCAGCATCCGGTTCTCGTAGTTGTCGTCGAGGAAGGAACGCAACCGCTTCAGC
>CAJQOW010000003.1 GCA_905480055.1 uncultured Acidimicrobiia bacterium | reverse complement strand
CGGAGTTTGCGATGACGGCAAATCTGGCGCAAGCCCGGAGGGGGGCAGCGTTTCCGGCAGCGACGGAGGGCGGCGTCGAGGTGCTGGTCCCGGTCCTGCTGTCCGATCCCGTCGAGGGAGACACGGCCGTGGTGGTGCGCGCCTTTGTTCCCGACGATGAGTTGTCCAAGGGCGTGACGACGGCCTGGGCGATGCTGCTGGGCCTCGGCATTGCCATCATCGCCATCGCGGTTGTTGCCGCAGACCGTCTCGGCACTTCGGTGGTCCGACCCGTCACCGCCTTGTCCGATGCCGCGCATCGATGGGGTGAGGGCGAGCTGGAGACCAGGGTTGTCCCTGGAGGGCCAGAGGAAATCGCCGAGGTCGGGGAGGCCTTCAACTCACTTGCGGGAAGGCTCGATGCTCTGCTCGCGGCAGAGCGCGAGTCGGTTGCTGACCTGTCGCACCGATTGCGGACGCCGCTCACGGCTCTTCGCCTTCAATCCGAGACACTTCCCGACACGAGCGAGAGTGCGGCGCTGCGGGCAGATATCGATGAGCTCGAGCACGCCATTGATCTGCTGATCCAGCAGGCCCGGAGTCCATCCGTCGAGTCGGAAGCGGACGATATCGTTGACCTTGGCGAGGTCGTTGCGCACCGTGCCGCCTTCTGGCAGGTCCTGGCTGATGAGCAGGGCAGGCCCTCATCCATCAGGATCGAATCCGGCCCGCATCCGGTCGCTCTACCCGAGGTTGAGCTCGGGGCCATGGTCGACATCGTGATCGAGAACGTCTTCGCGCACACGCCAGTCGGGAGCGGCTACCGCATATCGGTGTCGAGGCTCCCCGACGACTGTTGTCAGATGCTCGTGACCGATGAGGGGCCCGGTTTCAAGAACCTCGATGCTCTGGGGCGTGGCAGGTCGGGTGCAGGCTCAACCGGGCTTGGGCTGGACATTGTCGTACGGACCGCCGAACGCACCGGTGGAGGCGTTCGCATTGGCACATCGCCCGACGGCGGTGCCACGGTCACCGTCGTGCTGGGTCAATCAGGAGACGGAAGCCTTGGGATCCAGGAATGAGCTGAGATCGTCGAGCGTGTCCTCCCGAACGGAGTAGAACGCCCACTTCCCACGCTGCTCCCGGTCCACAAGGCCAGCATCGAGGAGTATGCGGAGGTGGTGGCTCACCGTTGGCTGGCTCACGCCCAGCGGTTCAGTGAGATCGCATGCGCACTGCTCGCCCGACGAAGAGATGAGGCTGAACAGTCGAAGGCGTGTGGCGTCACCCAGCGCCTTGAGCCGAATGGCCATGGTGTCGGCGGCATTGGGGTCGAGTGGTTCACAGCAGAGTGGCGGGCAGCAGTTCATGAACCACATGCTACTTGACATATCGATCGATGTCTATATGATCGTATAGACAGGCATCGATATGAAAAGGAAGCCTCATGTCCGTTCCAAACACAGGCCGCGTGCAGCTCGCACTGAACGTCTCTGATCTCGAGGGGTCGGTGGCCTTCTATTCGAAGCTCTTCAACACCGATCCTGCGAAGCGCAAGCAGGGGTACGCCAACTTTGCCATCGACCAGCCTCCGCTCAAGCTCGTGCTGATCGAGAACGTGAATGGCGGGTCGATCAACCATCTGGGCGTTGAGGTCGAGGACACCGACCTCGTGCGACAGGCGGGTGAGCGGTTCTCCGTCACCGGCATGGACACCGATGTCGAGAACTCGGTGGAGTGCTGCTACGCCGTTCAGGACAAGGTGTGGGTCACCGCCCCGGACGGCGAGCGTTGGGAGTACTACACGGTGCTCAACGACTCGGAGGCGATGAGGTCTGCGTCCACGGAAGCGGCATGTTGCGCGGGCGCGCCAGTGGAAGCTGCCTGCTGCTAGCGGCTTCGCCGGAGCACCTGGCACCGAATACCGCGTAAGAGCAAGAACGGGACGACCGAGGTCGTCCCGTTCTTGCTCATTCCCTGTTCGTGCGAGAATCAGGGGTACCTAAAGAGAAGGACCCATGACCACAACGCTCGTGTCTGCAACTGTTGCCGATCCGCCTGCGGGATATCCGTCGCAATGGGAACAGGATGTGGTGCTCAAGGACGGCGGCATTCTCCGCATACGACCGATCGCCCCAGCCGATGCGCCAGCGCTCCAGGACCTCGTCCGGTCGATGTCGACCGAGAGCAGCTACTTTCGGTTCTTCCGAGTCAAGAAGGAGCTGACGCCAGAGGAGCTCGAGGAGTTCACCCACGTTGACTACGCATCGAGGATGGCATTGATAGCGATCCTCGACGGGCGGATCGTCGGCGTCGGCCGATACAACTCCATTGAGGACGACCCGACGAGGGCCGAGGTTGCCTTCACGGTTGCAGACGGCGTCCAGGGCAAGGGAATCGGAACAATCCTGCTCTTCAGGCTCACCGCGTTCGCCAGGTCCCAAGGGATTACGGGGTTCCGCGCATTCCTGCTCGCCGACAACCACGCGATGATGCGCGTCTTCCGCAACGCCGGTTTCATCCTCGCCCGCGAGATCGACGAAGGCGTCTACACCGTGGAGTTCCCGACCCAGGAGTCCGATGCCGTCATCGAGGCCGAGGGTGAAGCTGAACGACGCGCCACTGCCGCGAGCCTCATGCCGATCTTCTACCCCCAGTCCGTTGCGGTCATCGGGGCGAGCCGCAACAAGGCATCCATCGGCGGTCGGCTGTTCAACAACATCATCAACGCCGACTACCGCGGCCCCGTCTACCCGGTGAACCCGAAGTCGCCGTTCATCCGTTCGATCCCCACGTATCCGTCGGTGAAGGACATTCCGGTTCCCATTGATCTGGCGTTCATCGTGGTACCCGGTCCGGCAGTCATCGATGTTGTGAGGGAGTGTGCAGAGAAGGGTGTGAAGGGGATCTGCGTGATCT
>CAJQOW010000002.1 GCA_905480055.1 uncultured Acidimicrobiia bacterium | reverse complement strand
ATTCCTACGGGTGGCCGCTCGCACGCGGTGGGTCTCAAGAGATCGCCGAGCAACTTGCAGCTGAAATCATCGCCGGTGGCGGCACGATCGAGGTCGATCGGACGATCGGAGACATTCGTGACCTACCGACCGCATCGACCGTGCTCCTCGATGTGATGCCTGATGCTGCGCGCCAGATCGCACGGGGTCGGCTCGCCCCTTCGGCCGATCGGCGACTGGCCAAACGCAGGTTGGGGCCCGGGGTCTTCAAGGTGGATTGGGCACTCGACGGCCCCATTCCGTGGACGGACGAGGCAAGTGGTAGGGCTGGAACCGTCCATGTAGGCGGCACATTCGAGGAGGTTGCAGCTGCGGAAGCAGCGGTGCACTCGGGGGACCATCCCGAGAGACCGTTCGTGATCATCGCCCAGCAGTCGCTTTTTGATCCACACCGCGCTCCTGGTGGCAGGCAGACGGCCTGGGGCTACTGCCATGTCCCACATGCTTCAGACAAGGACATAACCGCACAGATCGAGTCCCAGATAGAACGCTTCGCACCTGGCTTCCGAGACCGGGTGCTGGCCCGCCACACGATGGGACCTTCCGATTTCGCCGCCTACAACCCCAACTACGCAGGAGGGGACATCGCCGGCGGCGCCTTTTCGACCTCCCGCATGCTGCAATTAGGCATGCAACGGCCATATCTCCTCGGCGATGGCCTGTACCTCTGTTCCTCAGCATCTCCACCTGGTGGCGGAGTCCACGGGATGTGTGGATATCACGCTGCCCGAGCAGCAATCTCACGCCTCGGGTAGGTACGGCCTCAGGGGAGCCAATGTCAGATGATGTCGTCGTCTTTTCGGCGGCTGCCGAAGTCGACCCAGATGAGGAACATCAGGAATGCGGTGAGCACCGTGACCCAGCTCAGTGGTGTGCCTGCGGCGAAAAGCATCGCAGCGAGAACAAACGCGGCGACGGTTCGCATGCCCTTGCGCACCGGTTGTTTCGGTACGGGGTGATCGAAACGCTCGCCGTCCTCGACGATCTCGTTCTCATTGAATGTGTCCCACTCGCTCATCGTGGATCCAACCCTATCCGGGATGTCGGCATTCCCAACCGCCTCCGGCGTTCGCCGTCACGCCGTGACGACTTGAAGCGCCTGCTTCACCAACTGTGCGCTCGCAACCGACGTCGCCATGGTGAGTTCCTCGCCGTCTGAGAACGTGATCCGAGCGGACGGCTTGTTCCCTGTCGCAACCTTGAAGTCCTCAATGGCTGAGATGGGTCGCTCCGTGTGGGTCTCGGGGGTATTCGGTGCCCAGCTGCGGGTGGTCATGAGCACCCGCTGATCAGTGATCGTGAGACGGGCTGACGCTGGGAATACTCTGCCAAACGCCCGCTCCGCGCTTGATGCGTTCTTGATCGAGCGGGCAATCAGAAAGATGATTCCGCCGATGAGGAACACGGCCCCGAAGCCGGTGAACGAGCTGAAGATGATGAAGACGATGACAGCCGCCACGATCTTCCCGACGTTCGCACCGGCAAATGAGCCCGGCGGCACTCCTGTGACGGAGGCAAGGACGGTTTCGTCATCCCGCACCGGGACACCAGCGGACTTCGTGTCGGTCGATGTGCTCTGCGGTGGGACCGGCCCGAGGTCCTGCGACGAACCAGCGCGGGCCGCAACCAGACGTCGACGACGCCTGGCAACACCGATGAGAGCGATACCGAGGATCAACGGGACCAGCACCATGATCGCGCCTCCGATGATCAGGCCGCTGGTCGCTTCGGACTCGGCGAAGGCTCCGATCACCAGGAGCACGGCCACGACAAGGGCCAGGACGATGACGAGCCAACCGATGGCGTTCAATACGGATGCGGTCGTGTCCTGAACCTCGGCGTGTGGAGCCGTAGGGGCCACGACGCGGGTCGATGGCGGCTCGGGTGGTGGTCGGGTGGATTCCCAGGACGGTATCGGTTCTGGCTCACGTTCGACTGGTCGAAACGGGGGCGGTGCTGGGGTCTCTGGCTCGGCGGGGTCTTCCGGTGGAGGTGTGTAGGAGGGGGTGATGCGGTCAGACGGCCGGACGATCGGGGGTGTTGCCGACTTCGCCTGCTCGGTCGGCGGGGCTGTCTCGAAGCTATCCCTCGCCTCTTTGATCAGGTCGGCGCTGCTCTTCGGACGCTTCTTGTCTCCCATGTGAGATCATCGTATCGGCAAAACCTGCCCGCTTGGCGGGATGTCGCGCTACCGTTCCCGTTCCGCACCGGGTGAGGCCAGCGCTCAGATCGCTAACTCGGTGGCAAACGGCATAGTTCTCAACCGGTTGGATTGCCTCTCACGGCCGACTCCGAGATAGCAGGCGATGGCGCCGCGCTCGTGAGCGAGCACGTACCCAAACGACCGATCACTATGTCTGTGGCCGTCCACAGGCTCATCAGGAGAACACACCATGCCGCGCACTTTCGCCGACCTTGGGCTGCCGAACGACATCGTTACGGCGCTCAAACGCAACGACATCCATGAACCATTTCCGATCCAGGAAGCCACGATCGCAGACGCACTCACCGGTGCGGACATTGCAGGTAGGGCTCCGACAGGATCCGGAAAGACCCTCGCTTTCGGTTTGCCCATGCTGGCAAACGTTGCCGTTGCACAGCCGAGGCGCCCCCGTGGGCTCATCCTCTCGCCGACACGTGAACTTGCTGCCCAGATCCGCAAGGACCTGGCCCCCTATGGCAAGGCGGTGAAGCGTCAGGTATTCGCCATCTATGGCGGTGTGCGCTACCAGGCCCAGAAGGACTGGCTCAACCGCGGCGTCGACATCCTCGTAGCCACGCCCGGTCGTCTCGAGGACCTCATCGACCAGGGCTCGGTCTCACTTGCCGATGTGGACATTGTTGCGGTGGATGAGGCTGACCGCATGGCCGACATGGGGTTCCTTCCATCCGTGCGACGCATCCTCGACCAGACCTCAAACGACCGCCAGACCTTGCTGTTCTCTGCAACCCTCGACGGTGACGTCGGCGTGCTCATCAAGAAGTACCAACGCTCGCCGATCCGCCACGAGGCAGGCACCGTCGACTCCGACACCATCGAAGCCCAGCACCATTTCTGGGACGTCGACCACAAGGACAAGGTCGACCACGCAGCAGCGGTCATTCACTCGCAAGGTTCGACCATCGTGTTCACCCGGACCCGTCACGGCGCGGACCGCCTCGCCAAGCAGCTCGGCAAGAAGGGTGTTGACGCTGTTGCGATGCATGGCGGAAGAAGTCAGGGCCAGCGCCAGAAGGCGCTTGCAGCTTTTGCTGCCGGTGATGCTGATGCGCTGATCGCAACCGATGTTGCCGCCAGGGGTATCCACATCGATGCTGTTGCGTCCGTGCTGCACTACGACCCACCGAACGGCCACAAGGACTACGTGCATCGTTCCGGGCGTACCGCGCGAGCTGGGGCATCCGGCAACGTGGTCTCGCTCGTTACGAGGGGAGAGCGGCGATCCATCGGGCGGATGCAGCGCCAGCTCGACCTCGACCACCCCATCAGTACTCCGAACGTGATGGACCTGGGCGTTCCGGCACTCCGGATCGAGTCCGAGCGGACCATGAAGCAAGCGAAGCCGCAGAAGCACTCCGATGGTGAGCGTCAGTCGGCCACCAAGTCGAAGAATCGGCGATCCAAGGACCAGCGTCCGAGCAGGAATGACGAACGCAATGGCGACACCCGCAACGGCACTCGTGATGCAGCTCCCGTGGATTCGCGGGAGCCGAGCGTGTTCGTGGGCAATCTCCCGTGGAAGACCACGGATGCGGATCTTCGTCACATGTTCGGGAAGTACGGCAAGGTGCACGCCGCCTCGGTGAAGATGGACCGAAGGGGCCGTTCGAAGGGTGTTGCCCTCATCGCGATGCATCCATCCGATGCCCGCAAAGCTATCCGGGCACTGGATGGACGCAAGATCGCTGGTAGGCCGATGAAGGTCAGGCTCGCTCACGACAGTCGTCGCTGAGTCGAACTACCTCAGTTGGCCAAGATGGGGTGTGGGGTTTCCGCCTAGTAGCGGCCTCCACCGCCTCCACCGCCACCACGCTGGCGTTCCTGGGCTTCGTTGACACGAAGAGGGCGTCCGCCCCAGTCGTAACCATCGAACTCAGTGATCGCCTTCTGGGCGGATTCGGTGTCCATTTCGACGAATGCGAACCCACGGGACCTGCCCGTGTCGCGATCGGTGATCAATGCGGTATCCGTCACCTCACCGACGCCTGCGAAGAGTTCGCGGACCTCGTCCTCTGTAGCGCTCCAAGGTAGGTTGCCTACGTAGAGCCTCATGTCTGTCTCCTCTTGTCGAACTGCCACAGCCATTCTCGTGCGTTCCAACAAGGGGACTCAGCGGTACCAAGCGGTGGGCGTACTGCCGCGATAGTACACCCGCATCAATGCGACGGTGAGCCGTTTTGCGGTGCACAGTGCGCCATCCGGCCAACGGCGGCGGACGGTTGACCGTTGCGCCATCGCGAGGGACGATGGAAGCACGGTCCCGAGGCCAGGGGGCGCGATGGATCACTGGCGTGCCCATGATCACCGCCCGGATGCGCGGAAGCGCACGGGTGTCGTTGCCGCTCGCCGCCTTCTTCTGGTCGTGGCACTTCTCGTGGTTGCAGCACTTGTTCCGTCATCTTCAGATGCTCACGCAGCCGAGGTCGATCCAGCGCCAGAGGTGCCGCTCGATGCACCTTGGGTGGGCACAGGCGACGATGGCAACGACGTCGTGGAGGTGTACTTCGTCTTCTCCGGGACTTGCCCGCACTGCCAG
>CAJQOW010000001.1 GCA_905480055.1 uncultured Acidimicrobiia bacterium | reverse complement strand
TAGGAGCGCCCATATCCGGCATTATGTGCGGCTGAAGAGGTGTCGAGGATGTCGAAGTCGCAGGCAAGGAGCGTCCCGACCGATGGGATGCTCAGCGTCACATCCTTGATGGTGCATCGGAGCCGAGCGTTCGGTGCCATGTCGCGAATGGTCGTGCGTGGGATCGGGATGCACTCCAGAATCAGACGTTTGACGCTCAGCGTCAAACCTGTCTTTGTCGCCCGAAGACGCCTCGCCGGCGGGGAACGGGTTCAGGCACGGGGTGACCCTGCAACGCCCGCGAATCAACGCTTCGGTGCAGGCGACGCTCCCCGACTGCGTCGTCAACCTTGTGCGTCCGCCCGCTCCCCGGTGTGGCCTTCTAGCCCTGCATCGGGACTGCTACTGGTCGAAGTGCAGGGTTGCCAGAGGGGCCCGACATGGTCCAGGACACCCTCATTCGCGACCTGGAGTAGCACCGCCCACAAAGCACGGATCCTCGTTCCTCCATAGGCTCACCCCCGTGCCCATGGTCACAACCCTTCTGACGACCCCATCAGGTGCCGGATTCCTGCGGCTCGGTCATGTCAAACACGCGTCAAACGAACCACACCGCACAAGACAGCATTCCGCAAGAGAGCTGCACGACCCGGAGGGCTCACAGCCCTGCATTTCAGGCGGATTCGGCGGATCGGCATCCCAGCTGCACAGCGTCCCTCGGGGCTCATAACCCGAAGGTCGCAGGTTCAAATCCTGCCCCCGCTACGAAGAGAACCCTTGGGAGTCCTACATCTCCTGGGGGTTTTCTCACGTACAGGTCTCAGCATCGCTTGTCTAATCACGCGATTCGTCACCTTCTCGGCCCGATGACAGGCCGAACAGCGCAGACTCAACGCTCTCCACAGTTTCTGCGTGCGCTCCGGGCAATACATGCGAGTACACAGACAGTGTCGTCGTTACGTTGGAGTGGCCCAGAACTTCTGCGACCAGCTTCGGGTTGCTTTTCTGCGCCAGAGCGGTTGTCGCGAACGTGTGACGTAGCTCATGGAACCTCAGACTCGGTACCTCAGCGCCTTGAATATCTCGACGGAAACGTTTGCTGACAGAGTCGGGGTGCAAGTGCTTTCCGTGGTGGTTCGCAAACACCCAGCCGTCATCTATTCGGTCAGTTCCGAGAAGGCGGAAGTCATCGTCTTGAATCTGTAGCGCAGTACGCAGTGCGGCTAGACCCTCGGCTCCAAGGGAAATCGTGCGCACGGACGACTTGGTCTTCGGTCGGTCCATCTAGCTGCTCATACCAGTGAGCTGATCGGTGAATCGGATCGTAACGACGACCTCCTCGCCTTCTCTGGCGCCGATGATGTCTGCGAGCTTGTCGGGATCAGACGGGCGTGTGGGACCCGAGACCGAGATAGCGAAGATCGTCGGTGAGCTGGAACTGTCGATCCTGACCTCGTCCACATTGAGCGTTGAGTCCCACTCGGCCACCAGCTCGTCAACGCTCTCGGCGGATCGCGCCTCAGTCCATCGCGTCACCGTGTAGCCAGTGAGCGGAATCGCGACAGCGAGCACGATCACGACCGTCACAGCCAATGAGACCCATCGGCCCCGTCGGGTCAGGACTCGATCGAGCATCGGCACGAAGCCAGCGAATAGGAAGACCACGCTCGCTGCAAGCGTGATGCAGGCAAGATTGGTAAGAAACAACAGCACAGCGCCGACCGCAAGGTCTCCCTGCCCGACACCAAGCGTGATACCCACCGTCGCAAGAGGCGGCACGAGCGCAACAGCAATTCCGACGCCCGGCAAGGCAGAACCTGCCTCCTTGCGAATCAGTACGTAGGCGCCAGCAGCGCCAGCCGCCACGGCGATACCGAGATCGAGCAAGTTCGGACCGGTCCGAGCGAGCAACTCGCCCGGCAACGTGACATCGACATCCAGTTCCGGTAGGAGTCGAGCGGCGATCCAGCCAACGCCGACGGCCAACAACGCCCCACCGAAGATGATCCCGAGCGACTCGAGCTGTCGGGCGCTCCATGCCTGCACCGTCGCTGCCCCAAGTCCGAGAATCGGCGTCATCAGAGGCGCAATGAGCATGGCACCGATGACGACAGCTGCGCTGTCATTCATCAAACCGAGTGAGGCGATCGCGGTGGAAAACACGATCAACGCAACGAATCGCCACAGATACGGGGCACGTCTCTCGTCTTCAAAGAACAGTTCGTCGAAGATGCGTACTCGTTCTTCGAGAGGAAGTTCCCGTCCTCGCACCCCGAGATCGCCTGTCGGGATCAGAGCACGCGCATCTGTACCCGAGTCAACGCTACCCATGTCGGTCATGTTCTCCTCTTTGCCGGCGTCGGGCATCAATGCTTGCACTGGCCGAACTCGTTTGCGAGGACCGCTTCATCAAGTTTCGCGTCCAGGAAGATTCATCCGACAGCCCGCTCATATCGGCACATATGGGCGCATGCAATATGCCGGCTGTGGGCGGCTCGGATGCCCCTGTAGTTCTGTGTCGGCCGTGGCGGCGATTGCCCTTGTTACCGGGTGTCCGTCGGCGTATATTTGACAGTTGGAGGGGAAAGGGCATTTCCAACTCAAACCTCTCCCACGGACAGTGACCGGCTCGCTCGTGTCAGCGTTCATCGAAGAGTTCCTCCATGCACACCGGTCGCTGCCCTTGGCGCTGAGGTAATCCCGCCGAGAAGGAGAAGTC